>DASZCJ010000197.1:0-8107 GCA_035943155.1 Xanthobacteraceae bacterium
GAACGGGAAGCTCGCTGGGCTTGGCGCCTTTGAGGATTCGATCGACGTAGTTTGCCGCGCGCCGGAGCAGCTCGGTCACATCAACGCCATAGGACATCAGCCCGCCTTCTTCCGCCAAATTGCGAAAGCCATAAATTGCCGGCAGCCGGGCGTGCGCGGCCGCCGCGATGATTTGCGTCCGATAAAGATTCGTTCCGGCATCCGGCAGCACGACCAAGCCGCCGTTCGGCACCTGTGCAAAATCGTCGATCATGCGTTCGATCACGCTCGCCTCATGAAACGGCATCGGTGTTGGCGCCAGTGCAGATGATGACGCCGCAGTCTTGATTAGGCTCGTGTAATAGGTGCCGCCGCCCGGCGCCACTTTCGGATCGAAGATAAATCCGATGCGTGTGAGATTAGGCCCGATCTCCTTCAGCAAGCCGAGCCATTTTCCAGTGAGCGAGGATTCGGCATTGGTGAAGCCGGTGGCGTTGCCGCCCGGCCGCGCGACGCTCGTGACAAAGCCTTCGCCGACCGGATCGGAGACAACCGCGAACACGACCGGGATGCTGCGCGTGGCGTTCAACAATGCCGCTGTGGCCGGAGTGCTTCGCACAACGAGAATATCTGGCTGAGCGGCAACGAGCTCCTTTGCGTAAGTTTGCATTTTGGCGATGTCGTCGCCCGGCCCAGCGATAATCGATCTGCAGATTTTGGCCTTGGATCCAACCCAAGCTTTGCAGCTGCCGCGCAAACGCGACGAGGTCGTTTTTCACTTTTGAGTCATCGGAGGAAGCCGGCAACAGAACGCCGATGCGGCGGATTGTGTTATCTTGTTGCGCAACAGCTGCAACAGGTGCTGTCACGGCCGCGCCGAGCAACGTCACGAATTCACGCCGTCTCATTGCGTTCACCCAACCTCGTCTACCAAGGGGCCCGAAGTAGCGATTCGCATCGCTGCGCCAAAATTGTGCGCCGACGTTGCGTATAAATCAAACAAGGTGACGGCGGGGAGAATGGGCGCCGGACATTCAATTTAACTAGGACGATGTCCTACACCCGCGCAGGCCAGTGCCGATCGCGGAACCAGGAGCGGTAGTTCGTCATTTTCGCGCGCTGCGGCGAGGACGCATGGCGCTGGCAGGTTGAGGTTTCGTCGCTATTCTCCGGCGCGCCCCAGCGTAGCTCGACGCAGTCGTTTGGATTGTATGCCATTTCGAGATGGCCGGCGCGGTCGATCACGTCCTTAAGCGACAACGTCCACGGCGAGCCGTCGCTGCGCGTATAGGAAAACTTGCGCGCGGCCAGCTCCGAGGCAAGCACGCTTTGCAACTCGGCCTTCACTTCGGCGAGACTCTTGTCCTTGGGCATGGCGTAACGTCCAGGCTGCCGCGCCACGCGATCCGGATAGCCGCGTACGACGTCGATCGCGATTAACAGACGAAAATCGCGCGCCGGTGTCGAGAAATCTTCCCACGCGCCGGTCGTCGCGAAGATCGCGGGCCCATCCGGCATGGCGATCTCGCCGTGCCCGCCCTGGTACTTGCGGCCGTTTTCGACCGAGATGACGCGAGTGTTCACCTGCTCTTCGAGCGCCGTGATCGCTTCTTTCATCGCCCGCAATGGATCTAGCGGTGCGGGCGACATCGCCTCATCCATTCGATCGTAAAATTCTTCGACCCCGAGCTGCGATTGTTCGGGCGAAAAATCGCCGTAGTCCGAATTTTTTGCGATTTGGGCGTTGGTTAGTCGCCGCAAGGCGCCGTTTTCCCCGCGCACGATTGGCCGGAAGTGCTTGAACCCCGCGCTGCCGAAGGAAGGTTCGTGCGCGAACAAGAACGTGCCGCGCCAAAAACGCTTGCGCGCGACGGTGCCGTCGGGCTCCGCGTCGACGGCAAGGAGGACGCCGGCCGCGCTGGCGGATTGCGGCACGCGTCGCACCAGCAGCATGACGTGCCCGTACGGGTCGGCGTAGACGGTTCCCGGCCGTAGCGTTTCTTGGGTCAGCGGAACTGTATAAAAATCGGTGTTGTCGTCGGTCGCCGACGTTCGTACCGAGCCGGAGTGAACGACGTCGCCGACAATCCGCAGATATTCGCCGAACGACGGCGTCTTCGCCGGCGTTACGCTCGCTGGCGCAAGGGCAGTTGTTGGCGGCTCGACTGGCTCGGGCAGCGCGGCGGTGGCGGACGCGACCTTTGGTTCGGGCGGCGGCGCGGGACGCGTTGCCTCGGGATGCTCAATGTTGAACCATTGATAGCACTTGCCGTTGCGCGAGCAGTTCGAATAGCCGAACGGCAGTCCCATCTTGAATGCGAAATAGGCGCGCAAGAAATAGGCAAAGTCGGCGCAGTCAGGACGAAGGTTCATCGTCGCGTTGTCTTCGCCGAGACCCAAATAGTTGAACAGAAGGTTGCGCGATTTATCGCGCAGTACTTCGTGCCAGGCTTTCCACGACGGTTCAGTGTCGAGCGGCGCGTCGAACAGCTTCTCGATCCACGCCGAATACAAATCTTCGGTGGCGCGGTTCCATGAATTGCGCAGTGGCCAAACGGTGCCCGAGGCCGCATGCGGCCGTGGCGGTTCATCGGCGCGCACCACGATTTCGCGGGTCATGGTGCTGCACGCAACCGTCGCGTCGGTGCAGGCGAGCGTAGCGCGCCAGGTGCCCGCGGCAGGGGAGGCGACTTCGGCGATCCAGAAATACGGCGGGCCGCCATGTCGCTCAGGCGATTTTGCAGCGATGCTGCCGTCCGGCGCGATCAGTGCAAGCTCGCCGTTGAACGGCTTCTCGGTGGCGAACAGGACGCGTAGCGGCGCGCCCTTCCACGGCGCAAGCGGAGCGGCCAACACGGCGAGGTCGGCGGTGTCGCTGGACGGCGCGTTTGCACCGGCGGCCTTGGTTTCCGTTGTTGAGGGAACAAACAATGCACCCGCGAGCAACAGCGATGCCGTCGCAGCAGCAAACCGGCCTGACAGAAACATTCAGTCCCCCTCCCGATACCGCGACCCGACAATAGAGTGAAAGCTTTGGCTGAATCATGGCGAATTACAATGGGAAAACGGGTGCGATGCCCACGCGTAAATCGGACCAGGACCGCCGCTAACGTCAACAGCCGACAGCAGGATCGCCGCGAAATGATGGTTGCCGGACCTTGCCTTGCCGGCGCCTACGCTCGATAGTCTTGAGTTCTGTGCGACGAAGGGAGGACTGCCGATGTGGAAGCTTCCTTGCGTGACGCTCGTAGCGCTGACCGCGGCAAGTCTCGCTTTAGCGCAAGCCGCCATCCCCGATCTGCGCGGCACCTGGAAAGGGGAAAGCGAATCCATCGTTTTAGGCGCCGGCAACCCGCATCATTCCGGCACAACGGCGCAGGAACCGGAGTTTCGATCGGTTCCCTTTACGCTGACGATCGACAAACAGGATGGCCGCCGCTTCGCCGGTACGTTTTCCTCGGCGCGCGGCAGCTCCAAGGTCGTCGCCGTCATGTCGCGCAGCGGCTCGATCTTCCTAGCCGACACCGAGGGCTTTTTCGCATGGAACGATGCTGCGTCCGACCGGATGGAGCTCTGTTACCGGGTCTCCGCCGAATGTTTAAGGCATTGCATCCTGTGTGGAATTGGCTAAGCAGCCTTAAGGCGCTCGAACTTATCGGATCGAACTCAGTGATGGGGCGACATGATGAAATTTCCCCGCAGGAGTTTTCTCCAGGTTAGCGCGGGCGCCGCACTCTTAATGCCGCGCGCCGCGATGGCGGAGGACGCCTATCCGTCGCGGCCCATCCATGTCGTCGTCGGTTTCACGCCCGGAGCGGCGGCCGATGTCGCAGCGCGCATGCTCGCCGCGGGTGCAGCACCGATTCTCGGCCAGCAACTCGTCGTCGAAAACAAGCCGGGCGCGGGATCGAGCATCGCCGCCGAATATGTCGCGCACGCCGCCAAGGACGGCTGCACCGTGTTCCTCGCGACCTTGTCCATCATCACCAATCAGATCACCAATCCCAATGCGTCCCTCGACCTCATGCGGGATTTGACCCCGGTGGCGCTGCTTGAATCCGGGGCCGTCATTCTGGTGGTCAATCCCGACAGTCACCTGCGCATCGTCGCCGAGCTTGTCGCTCTGGCCAAATCGAAGCCCGGCGAGGTGCTCCATGCTACGGTGATCGGCAGCCTGCCGCACCTTGCCAGCGAACTGTTCGCGCAGCGCGCCGGCATCAAACTGACGCAAGTGCCTTATCCGGGCAGTCCGCAGACGGTCATCGACGTGATCGCCGGGCGCGCGCTGATGACGTTCGCGCCGGCGTCATCGGTCGTCGGCCAGATCGCGGCCGGCAAGCTCACTCCGCTCGCCACCGCGGCGAATAACCGCGCAAGTGCGCTGCCCAACGTGCCCACCATGGCGGAGGCCGGCATCCCCAACTTTGACACCAGCCTGTGGTTCGGCCTGCTGGCGCCCGCCGGCACGCCACGGCCGATTGTCGAAAAGCTCGCCGCTGCGGCCCACAAAGCGATGCGTGCGCCGGACGCAGTCGAGACGCTGCGCAAGCAGGGTTACGAACCGCTCGACGCCGGCCCGGACGAATTCGCGCGCTTTATGCGCAGCGAGATTGCACGTTGGTCGCAAGTGGCGCGGGCTGCCGGACTAGGAACTTAGGGTGCTCCAGGATCGATTTGTGCCGCCGGGCGGGGCTTTCACGCGCAGCGTTCCGATTCGGTTTTCGCATTGCGATCCGGCCGGCATCGTCTATTTCCCGCATTACTTCGACATGTTCAACGGGCTGATCGAAGATTGGTATGGACAAGAGCTCGGTTTCGATTACGCCGAGCTTATTACCGGCGACAGATACGGCTTCCCGATCGTTCACCTCGAATGCGATTTCAAGATCCCAAGCCGCATAGGCGAGGTGATCGAGCTGACCTTGTTGGTTGAGCGCATTGGCCGCTCGTCGCTGGCGATTGCCATCGTCTGTCATCGCGACAACATCGAGCGGCTGCGCGCACAGATGGTCACCGCGATGATGTCGCTTGCGACGAAGAAGGCCGTGGCAATGCCGGACGCGTTGCGCAATGCGATCGAATCTTACCAGCGAAGAACCGCCAGCGGCCAGTAGGGCGGATTAGCGAGAGCGTAATCCGCCATCTTGCGGCTGCGCTGTGGCTTGCGCCTGGCGCGCCGCCGCGATTTGGTCGAGCCAGGGCTTCGCTGCTTTCTCGGCGGCGGCGCGGGTCGGCGGATCGAGCTTGTTGACGACAGCGTCAAGTTCAAGATCGGTCTCGCCGCCGGCCTGGGAGATCAGATGCCATTTGGCCGCCTCGGCGAGATTGACGGGCGCGCCGCGACCATTGACCAGAATGCGCGCCAACCGATCCTGCGCGATCGCGCTGCCGCGCATCGCGGCTTTGCGGAACAATGCGGTCGCCGCCTCCTGGTTGCGCTCGATGCCGTCGCCGTTATAGAGGGCGATCGCATATTCGACTTGCGCGTCGGTATTGTCGGCGAGCGCCGCTTGTCCCCACAATTGCACCGCTTGGCGTGTGTCCTGGGGAACCCCGCGACCCGTTTTGTAGAACGTGCCGAGGGCGTATTGCGCATCGGCGCTGCCGCCCTGTGCGGCGATGCGCAGCAACTCGGCGGCACGGTTCAAATTCTGCGGGAACATCTGCCCCTCGATATAGAGCAGGGCCAGATCATAGGCGGCAATCGGATGGCCGAGCTTGGCGGCGGCGGTAAGCCACTGCGTGGTGGCTTGGCGATCGCGCGGGCCGGCACGGCCCTTGATGGCGAAGATGGCCAACGCGAACATGGCATTGCTGTCGCCGCGTGCCGCCGCCAGCCGATACCACTCGGCCGCGCGCTGATCATCCTGGGGAACGCCGAGGCCGCTGGCGTAAAGCTCGCCAAGAAGCGTCATCGCTTTGGGATCGGTCGCATTCGTTACGCGATCCGTCGCCAGCGAGAAAGCCGTAAGGAAATAGCCGCGCTGGAAAGCGCCATAGGCCAGATCGGGTGGCCGCGTGGGCTGCGCCGCTGCCGCTGCCGGCTTTGCCGTCGCCGCGGCGCGCGGCGTGGTTTTCTGCGCCGAGCTTTGCGCCAATACGAATTGGCTCAAGCACAGCAACAACAGTCCCGCGGCCAGAGCTTGCCGAATGCGCGTCATGTTACCGGCCCGCCAACCGTTGCGGCCGCCGCCGCAATCGCGTCGGCGGCGCTGCCGGGCGCCGACCATATCCAGTCGCCAAGTGCAAGGAAATCGGCGCCGGTACGTGCCAGGGGCGCGAACTCGTCCTTGCTCGCGGCGTAAGCCACACATGGGATTTCGAACAGCTCTGCCCACCAAATCAGGCGTTCCCGCGTTTCTTCGAAAGCCGGCGGACGACCGGGTTGGCGATCAGGCTGGCGGCCGGGTTCGCCGAACATCACGTAATCAGCACCAGTCTCGGCGGCGAGCATGGCATCATGACGGCTGCGCAAGCCGCCGGCGCCGGCAATGCGGTCGGGTTTAAGCGCGGCGAGCGACGCGGCGAAGGCCGTGACGCCGGTGAGATGGGAACCATCCGCGCCACCGCGCGCGACGATTTCGGCATGGCCGTCGACGATGAGCGCGATATCGCGAGACTGCACCATGGCGCCAATGGTTTTCACGCGCTCGATCAAGCTGCGCTCGCCGCCTTGCGCAAGCCGCAACAACACGGCAGCGACATCGCCGCTGCCGAGCGCGCGTTCAAGCTCGGGCGCAAAACGCGCGGCATCGTCGACGAGCGGCGTGATCAGATAAAGTCGCTGGCGGGGTGGAGGAGCCGTCACGCCGCTTTGCGCTCGAGATCGGCTTTCCATTGCCCGAGCGTGGCAAGGCCATTCATCATCGCGCGATGATTGAAAGCACGCTGCGCGGCAGCGACGTTTTCGGTTTTGCCCGACCACGCTTTCTGCGGCGCCGCCTGCAAGGCGCGGCCATAAGAAAATGTCACGCGCCACGGCAGATCGCCGAGCTTGTTGATGGCATCGAGATGCGCGGTCGCCTCTTCGTCGGATTGCCCCCCGGAGAGGAATGCGATACCCGGCACCGCCGCCGGCACGCAGGCTTTCAACATGTGTACGGTCTTCTCCGCGACCTCTTGTACCGAGGCGCGCTTCGCCGACTTCTTGCCCGGCACCGCCATATTGGGCTTAAGCACCATGCCTTCGAGCGCGACGCGGTTATAGAACAATTCCTGGAACGTCTCCTTTAACACCCAGGTGGTCACCTCGACGCAACGGTCGATGTCGTGGTCGCCGTCCATCAGTACTTCCGGTTCGACGATCGGCACGATGGCCTCGTCCTGGCACAGCGCGGCATAACGCGCCAGCGCGTGCGCATTGGCCTTCACGCAGGTATAGCTCGGCAGCACGTGTTTTGCGCCGATATCGATCACCGCCCGCCATTTGGCGAATTTCGCGCCGAGGCCGCGATAGTCGATGAGCCGTTCGCGCAGGCCGTCGAGTCCTTCGGTGATGACTTCGTCCGGACAGAAGGGCAGGGGCTTGGTGCCTTTATCGACCTTGATACCCGGCAGCGAGCCGGCCTTCTCGATCAGCTTGACCAGAGGCGTGCCGTCTTTGCCATTCTGCCGGATGGTTTCGTCATAAAGAATCACGCCGGAAATATGTTTCGACATCCCCTCAGCGCTGCGAAACAGCATTTCGCGATAGTCGCGGCGGTTGTCGGCGGTGGATTCCACGCCAATGGCATCGAATCGTTTCTTGATCGTGCCGGTAGATTCATCGGCCGCCAGGATGCCGCGGCCGGGGGCGACCATGGCGGTCGCGACCTTGTTCAATTCGCTTAAGTTCATCGCGCCCTCCTAGACATGCTCCACTTGTACTCCAGTTACCGGGAGCCTTGGGAAACCAATAATACCTTGACGCCGGGCAGCGTCTTGCCTTCCAGCGATTCAAGAAACGCGCCGCCGCCTGTCGAAACATGCGTCATGCGCTCCTTGACCGAAGCGACATTGAGCGCAGCCACCGTATCGCCGCCACCCGCAAAGCTGACAAGCTTCCCGGTAGAGGTGAGTTCCGCGGCTGCCTCGGCGACCTCTATTGTACCATTGTCGAACGGCTCATGCTCGAAGGCGCCGAATGGGC
>DASZCJ010000198.1:0-6079 GCA_035943155.1 Xanthobacteraceae bacterium
CATTCGGATTGCTCTGCAGCGATTTGACGAAATCCATCGATACCTTGGCCTTGTAATGGCCATAGGGTTCGAGGTTCTCCGGCGCGATGCCAAGCCGCTCACGTGCGATTTCGGCAATCGGCCGCTTCTTCGCGGCCTGCGAAATTTCAATATCGGATTTCGGCGATTGATGTTGCGAGGCTGGCATCTGTTAAGATCCGTTGCTTGAAGGAAACCGCGGCGGGTGAGGTTTTGTTTTTTTATGCCCGCGTTGCGCCGGGCATGACCTGAACGTTCATGCGAATCTAACTTTCGCTTGGAGATTGACCGACTTCGCCCACTCGCCAGCGTCAATTTTCTTGCCATCGGCAGGCTGCACGCGCGAAATCTTGAAGCGCCCGTCGGCGCAAACGACGGCGAAACCATCCGCCTCGATACCGACTATCTCGCCGAGCTTGCCGCCGATGCCCTTCGGATCTTTCGCCGGCAATGGCTTGGCGTCGAAGATCTTCAGTTGTTTGCCGTCTAATATCGTCCATGCTCCGGGCGCCGGATTGCAGCCGCGGATCAGCCGGTCGATCTGCTCCCAGGGCTTGCCCCAGTCGATCCTGGCATTGTCGGGACCGCAGCGGCCCTCGTAAGTGGCTTTGGATTCGTCTTGCTTGATGCGCGGCGCCTTGCCTGCCTTCACCAGATCGACGGCCTCGAGCATCGCATCGACGCCCATCGGGAATAGCCGATCAAAATAGACGCTGCCGAGCGTGTCCGTGGGATCAATGGGCGTCTTCTTTTGGATAAGAATGTCGCCGGTATCGAGACCGTTGTCCGGCCAGAAGATCGAAAGCCCGGTTTCCTTTTCGCCTTTGATGATCGGCCAATTGATTGCGCTCGCGCCGCGATAGGCCGGCAGCAGCGAAGGGTGATATTGGATCGAGCCGTGGGTGGGGATATTGAGAAATTCTTCCGGAACAAACAGCGTCACGAAGGCCATAACCTGAAGATCCGGCTCGAGTGCTTTGAACGCGTCCCACACTTCCGGTTTTTTGTACGATTCCGGCTGATACACCGGAAGTTTTACTGCAAGCGCCGCTTCCTTCAGCGGATCCGCCTTCGCGCCGGGACGTTCCGGCGCAACATAAGTAGCGATGACGTTGTCACCTCGTTTGAGCAGCGCTTCGAGCACCGCTTTGCCGAACGCTTGCTGGCCATGAACCACAATACGCATATCAATTCCTCAATTCCGCGCCTGCCCGCGGCGGCGGGCATCCAGAACACATTGTGAAGCCGCCCGGCGCTCTGACGACGTGAGCCGAGCGGTATTGATGTTACGCTGCCTCGGCCTTGGCCGGCTTGTCCGGCGCGGTAATTGCCCCCGAGAGCTTGATCTCTCCAACTTCCTTCTCGGAATAGCCAAGCACTTTCAAAATTTCCTCTGTGTGCTCGCCAAGAAGCGGCGAGCGCCGCACGTCGGCCGGTGAATCCGACAATTTGATCGGGTTGCCGACCGTCAAATACTTGCCGCGAGTCGGATGATCGACTTCGACCACGGTACCGGTAGCGCGCAGCGACGACTCTTCGGCAATTTCTTTCATCGACAGAATCGGGCCGCAGGGAATGTCATACTTGTTGAGGATGTCCATTGCCTCGAATTTTGTCTTGGTTTCCGTCCACTTCTCGACGGTGTCGAAAATATGCCGCAAGCGCGGCAGGCGGGCCGGCGGCGTGGCGTAGTCCGGATCGGTTTTCCATTCCGGCTTACCGATCACGTCGCAGATTGCGCCCCAGACCGGCGCTTGAGTAATGAAATAAATGTAGGCATCCGGATCGGTCTCCCAGCCTTTGCATTTGAGAATCCAGCCTGGCTGGCCGCCGCCGGAATCGTTGCCAGCGCGCGGCACCGCGGCGCCAAATGGCACGCCCTCGCCGTGCTGGCTGTATTCGGTAAGCGGCCCATGCTTGAGACGCTGCTGGTCGCGCAGTTTGACGCGGCAAAGGTTCAGCACGCCGTCTTGCATGGCAGCAAGCACGCGCTGGCCGCGGCCGGTGCGCTGGCGCTGATAGAGTGCGCTCACGATACCAAGCGCGAGATGCAGCCCAGTGCCTGAATCGCCGATCTGCGCGCCGGTGACGAGCGGTGGACCCTCGCGAAAGCCGGTCGTTGAGGCAGATCCCCCAGCGCATTGCGCGACATTCTCGTAAACTTTGCAGTCCTCATACGGCCCGGGCCCGAAACCTTTGACCGAGGCGACGATCATGCGGGGGTTAAGCTTGTGGATGTGGTCCCAGGTGAGACCCATGCGGTCGAGCGCGCCGGGCGCGAAATTCTCAACGAGCACGTCGCACTCTTTGACCAGACGATCGAGGATTTCCTTGCCTTTGGCATGTTTGGAATCAATCGTGATGGAACGCTTGCTGCCGTTGAGCATCGTGAAATAGAGGCTGTCCGCGCCCTTCACGTCACGCAATTGTCCACGGGTGATGTCGCCCACGCCGGGCCGTTCCACCTTGATCACGTCGGCGCCCATATAAGCGAGGAGCTGCGTGCAGGTGGGCCCCGATTGCACATGCGTGAAGTCGAGTATTTTTACGCCTTCGAGCGCCCTGCCCGCCTGACCCCAGGCTTTCGTGCTCGGCCGTGGCAGGCCATTGCCTTTCGCCGCTGGCTTTTTGACTTTCAGCTTAACGACCTTTTTTGCCGACTTCTTCGCCGAGCTCTTGGCCCTGGCGGCTTTAACCTTGGACTTCGCCTTCGCGACTTTTTTGCGCGTTGCCATTGTTTCCTTTCCTTAGATACGAATGTGCTGGACAACCTCCCGGAGTGGCGCTTTGCCTCACTTCTTGCGGACGACACTTTGTGGATTGAGGTTGCCGATACGACCGCTCTCGGTGCCGGCAGATGGGTCGATCACAGCGTTGATCAACGTTGGCTTGCCGGAATCCATCGCCTTGTTGACGGCGCGGCTTAATTCGTCCGGGGTGGTCGCATTGACGCCGACACCGCCGAAAGCCTCGATCATTTTGTCGTATCGGCCGTCTTTGACGAAAACCGTCGGCGCGGGATCCGGTCCGCCGGACGGGTTTACATTGGTGCCGCGATAAATGCCGTTGTTGTTGAACACCACTGTGCAGACCGGCAGGTTGTAGCGGCAGATGGTTTCGATCTCCATGCCCGAGAAACCGAAGGCGCTGTCGCCCTCAACTGCAAGCACCGGCTTGCCGGTCTCTATCGCGGCGCCGATGGCAAAGCCCATGCCGATGCCCATGACGCCCCAGGTGCCGACGTCGAGGCGTTTGCGCGGCTGATACATGTCGATCACGCCGCGCGCGAGGTCGAGCGTGTTCGCCCCCTCGTTGACTAAAATGGCATCCGGCCGCTCCTTGACGATGGTGCGCAGCACGCCGAGCGCGCTGTGGAAGTCCATTGGCACTGAATTGTTCATCAGCCGCGGCGCCATCTTGGCGATATTCTCTTCCTTCTTGGCCTTAACGGGGCCGACCCAATCGGCCGGCGGCGGCGGCCATTTGCCATCGATGCCATCCAGCAGCGCGGAAACACAGGAACCGATGTCGCCGACAAGGGGAGCGACGATTGCGACATTGCTGTCCATTTCCTTGGGCTCGATGTCGATCTGAACGAACTTCTTGGAGTGAGGCTCGCCCCAGGTCTTGCCCTTGCCATGCGAGAGAAGCCAATTGAGGCGCGCCCCAATCAGCATCACCACGTCCGAGTCCTTGAGCACGGTCGAGCGTGCCGCGCCGGCGCATTGCGGATGCGTATCAGGCAATAGGCCCTTGGCCATGCTCATCGGCAGAAAAGGAATACCGGTCTTTTCAATCAGCGCGCGGATCTGATCGTCGGCTTGGGCGTAAGCGGCGCCCTTGCCGAGAATGATCAGCGGGCGCTTGGCGCTCTTGAGTGCGTCGAGCGCACGTTTGACGGCGGCGGGAGCGGGGAGCTGGGCCGGCGCGGGATCGATGACCTTGACGAGGGACTTGGCGCCCGCTTCCGCGTCCATGACCTGGGATAACAGCTTTGCCGGAAGATCGAGATAGACGCCGCCGGGACGACCTGAAACCGCAGCGCGGATCGCGCGCGCGATGCCAATGCCAATGTCCGCGGCATGCAGCACGCGGAACGCCGCCTTGCAGAGCGGCTTGGCGATAGCAAGCTGATCCATTTCTTCGTAGTCGCCCTGTTGCAAATCGACGACCTCTCGCTCCGATGAGCCGCTGATCAGGATCATCGGAAAACAGTTTGTCGTGGCATTGGCCAGAGCGGTCAGGCCGTTGAGAAAGCCTGGAGCCGAGACGGTGAGGCAAATGCCCGGCTTTTTGGTCAGGAAACCAGCGATTGCCGCCGCATTGCCTGCATTCTGCTCGTGCCGGAAAGAGATCACGCGAATACCGGCGGCCTGCGCCATGCGGCCGAGATCCGTGATCGGAATCCCTGGCACGCCATAGATCGTCCCAATACCGTTAAGCTTGAGCGCATCGATGACAAGATGAAAGCCGTCCGTCAGCTCGCGCTCTGCGGCGGTGGTTTCCGGTTGCGTTTTAACTGCGGCCTCAGCCATGGCGAACTCCCTGTATTTTGTTTTTCGTGTCTGGTCGGTAGGCGCTGGCGCCCTCCCCTCAGTCCAGATAATCGGCGTGTTTGTCGACGTGATCGGCGAGACCGAGCGCATGATCACGCACCAGTGTCTCGGCGCGAGCGATGTCGCGTGCTTCCAACGCTTCGATGATATGCATGTGATCGCGAATCGACCGATCGACGCGATCCTTTTCGCCGATCGTCTTTCTGCGGATCATCCGCATATGAGCAAACAGATTCTCTGCGAGCCGAACGAGAACCGCGTTGCGGCTCAGCCGGATGATGGTCTGGTGGAATTCGATGTTGATTTCCGAATATTCGTCGAGGTGGGCGCGGAGTTCGCCGTTCTCGAACGTAGCAAACATCCGACGTAGCGACGCGATTTCTTGGTCACTGGCGTTTTCAGTGATGAGTCGCGCCGCCATACTTTCGAGCGCCGCCCAGGCGGTGATCAGCTCGATTACTTCGCGCTTGGATTTGCGAACCACATAGACGCCTCGGCGCGGCACCGAGCGGACGAAACCCTCGCGTTCGAGCTGCGCCATCGCCTCGCGCACCGGAGTGCGGCTGATGCCAAACTCTTCGGCGAGGCTGCGTTCGTCGAGGCGGATTTCGTTGCGACCGCCATAGACGTCCATGCCGAGGATGAGCGATTTCAGCGCGGCATAGGCTTTGTTTTTAAAGCTGAAGGATGTGTCGATCGGTTCCAAGCGTGGCCGCTCGACGGCTGTGACATCGCCGTCGTTGGCGGCAACACCACGCTTGCCGCTCCTGTCGAGCGAAAAACGATGCACGCCAGAAGACATCAAACCACTCGCGACGAAGGCGCTTCACTGGTGCGGAACGCCGTTTGACCGCTGCATTCCGCACCTCTCTTTATAGCTTACGATAATACATTATACCAGAGCCGCACATTGCGACCTTCTGACGGAGTAGGCGCGACCCCTTCCCGCCCCGTCAAATCCGATTCCTCCCACAAATCGTCCGAGAAACGGTCCGTCCCAGTGTTAGCCGAAGCGATGCCATACCGGACTGCATCGTTGGTGTGAAACCAAGCGCCCGTTCGCGCGTTCGCTTGCCGAAGGGGCCTGCAACCCGCCACCATTGGGGAGTCGCGCATGACCGGCCGCGCCGTATTGCCGCTCGTCGTCGCAGCTTTGCTTGCTGTGGCAGGTCTATCTCCGGCAGGCGCCCAAGCTCTTGGCCCCAGCGAAGCGCATGGCATCGCGACGAATGTGAAGCCGAATATTGCGCTGACCGCCTCCCAGAAAAGCGCGATCTATGGAGCCGTTTTGCGGCAGCGATTGCGCAGTACTTCGGCCGCCAACATTCCGTTGATCGTGGGTGCGCCGGTGCCGCGCTCTGCGGCCTTACTGGCCCTGCCGGATGAAGCCGTGAACGACGAGGACGCGGCGCAATTTCTCAAATACGCCATCGTCGAGGGGAATGTAGTGCTGGTCGATTCGATCAGCATGCGCGTGGTCGATATTCTTCACGGCGGCGTGGCTC
>DASZCJ010000199.1:0-4594 GCA_035943155.1 Xanthobacteraceae bacterium
TCTTGGTGATCGCAGCCGTCAACGACGTCTTGCCGTGATCGACGTGCCCGATCGTGCCGATATTGCAATGCGGCTTGGTGCGCTGGAATTTTTCTTTGGCCATGGGACTGTCTCCGTTCCGGCTCCTGCTCTAATCCTTAAATCTTGATCAGGCGAACTTCGCCTGGACTTCTTCGGCGATGGCTTTCGGCACTTCCGCGTAGTGATCGAATTGCATCGTGAACGTGGCGCGCCCCTGGGACATGGAGCGCAGATTGTTGACATAAGAGAACATGTTCGCGAGCGGCACCATCGCGGCGATGACATTGGCATTGCCGCGCATGTCCTGTCCCTGGATCTGCCCGCGCCGCGAATTGAGATCGCCGATGACCGACCCGGTATAGTCTTCCGGCGTCACCACCTCGACCTTCATGATCGGCTCGAGCAGCGCCGGCGCGCCCTTTTGCAGGGCCTCGCGCATAGCCGCCCGGGCGCAAATTTCGAAGGCCATCGACGAAGAATCAACGTCGTGGGAATCGCCGTCGATCAGCCTCACCTTGAGATCGACCACCGGGAAGCCGGCGAGTACGCCCGAGTTCAACATGGCTTCGAGGCCTTTTTCCACGGCCGGGACGAACTCCTTCGGCACGGCGCCGCCGACGACTTCGTTGTCGAATTCGAAGCCGGTGCCGGGCGGCGCCGGTTCGGCGACAATCTTGATTTTGGCATACTGACCGTGGCCGCCGGTCTGCTTCTTATGGGTGTAATCGACGGTCGCCGGCCGGGTGATCTTCTCGCGATAGGCGACCTGAGGCGCGCCAATATTGGCGTCGACCTTATAAGTGCGCTTGAGGATGTCGACCTTGATGTCGAGATGCAGCTCGCCCATGCCCTTGATGATGGTCTGGCCGGATTCCTGATCGGTGGTGACGCGGAATGACGGATCCTCGGCCACGAGCTTGGCCAGCGCGACGCCGAGCTTTTCCTGATCGGCTTTGGATTTCGGCTCGATCGCGATCTCGATGACCGGATCGGGGAATTCCATTTTTTCCAGGATGACGGGTTTTTGCGGATCGCACAGGGTGTCGCCGGTGCGCACTTCTTTCAGCCCGGCCAGCGCCAGGATGTCGCCGGCATAGGCCTCTTTGATGTCTTCGCGATTGTTGGCATGCATCAGCAGCATGCGGCCGACGCGCTCTTTGCGCTCCTTGGTCGAATTCATCACCCCGGTGCCGCTTTCAAGCTTGCCCGAATAGATGCGGCAGAAGGTGATCGTGCCGACGAACGGATCGTCCATGATCTTGAACGCGAGCAGCGCCAGCGGCTCGGTATCGGTGGGCTTGCGCTCAACCTCGTTGCCTTTGAGATCGACGCCCTTCACCGGCGGCACATCGAGCGGCGAGGGAAGAAAATCGACCACGGCGTCGAGCAGCGGCTGCACGCCTTTATTCTTAAACGCAGAGCCGCACAGCACCGGAAAGAACGTGCCTTCGATCGTCGCCTTGCGGATTAGGCGTTTGAGCGTGGCGACGTCCGGCTCTTTGCCTTCAAGGTAGGCGGTCATCGCATTGTCATCGAGCTCGACCGCAGCCTCGACCAGCTTCTCGCGGTATTCCTTGGCCTGCTCGACAAGCTCGGCCGGGATTTCGACGTCATGGTATTTGGCGCCGAGGGTTTCCTCGTCCCAGATCACGCCGACCATGCGGATGAGATCGATGACGCCCTTGAACTGCGCCTCCGCGCCGATTGGCAGCTGAATGGCGACGGGCTTGGCGCCGAGCCGATCGACGATGTCTTTGAGGCACTGGAAGAAGTCGGCGCCGACCTTGTCCATCTTGTTGCAGAACACGATGCGCGGGACTTTGTAGCGGTCGCCTTGCCGCCATACCGTTTCGGTCTGCGGCTCCACGCCCTGATTGGAATCAAGCACGCAGATCGCGCCGTCGAGTACGCGCAGCGAGCGCTCCACCTCGATGGTGAAATCGACGTGGCCGGGCGTATCGATGATGTTGAGGCGCTTGCCGTTCCACAACGCGGTGGTCGCGGCCGAAGTGATGGTGATGCCGCGCTCCTGCTCCTGCTCCATCCAGTCCATGGTCGCGGCGCCTTCGTGCACCTCGCCCATTTTGTGGCTCTTGCCGGTGTAATAGAGGACACGCTCGGTCGTGGTCGTCTTTCCAGCATCGATGTGGGCCATGATGCCGAAATTGCGATAATCCTCGATGGGGTGGGTGCGGGGCATGGGGAATTGATCCTTCGGTCGCCAGGTTCACCAGCGATAGTGCGAGAATGCCCGATTGGCTTCCGCCATGCGGTGCGTGTCCTCGCGCTTCTTTACAGCGTTCCCCCTGTTATTTGATGCATCGAGCAGCTCCCCCGAGAGCCGCTCGGTCATTGTTTTCTCGTTGCGCTCGCGGGCCGCCGAGATGATCCAGCGGATGCCGAGCGCCTGACGACGCGACGTGCGCACCTCGACCGGCACCTGGTAAGTGGCGCCGCCGACGCGGCGCGAGCGAACCTCGATCGAGGGCATGACATTGTCGAGCGCCTGTTGAAATACGGCGACCGGATTCTGCCGCGTCTTGCCTTCGATCATGTCCAATGCGCCATAGACGATATTTTCCGCCACCGACTTTTTGCCGGCATGCATCACCGAGTTCATGAATTTGGTGACGACGACATTGCCGAACTTCGGGTCCGGCAGGATCTCGCGTTTATCGGCCCTGTGGCGGCGGGACATCGTCTATTCTCGCTATTCTTTCCTTGGTCAAACACAAAGAGGCCGATTACTTCGGCCTCTTTGCGCCGTATTTTGATCGCCGCTGCTTGCGGTTTTTCACGCCCTGAGTATCAAGCACGCCACGCAGGATGTGGTAGCGCACGCCGGGCAAATCTTTGACGCGACCGCCGCGGATCATAACCACCGAGTGTTCCTGCAGGTTATGGCCCTCGCCGGGAATGTAACCGATCACTTCGAAACCGTTGGTCAGGCGCACCTTGGCGACCTTGCGCAGCGCCGAATTCGGCTTTTTCGGCGTCGTCGTGTAGACGCGGGTGCAGACACCGCGTTTTTGCGGGCTCTGCTGCAAAGCCGGCACCTTCTTCTTCGCGTGCTGCGTCACCCGCGGCTTGCGAATGAGTTGGTTGATTGTCGGCATTGCTCGTCTTCACTCCAAGTTAAAGTCCAAGTTAAGGCTTGCGCCCATTTGCGGCGCGCGCCCGGCGAATCCATCCGCGCAAAACCAAACCGCGCCATCCGCTTTCCCGTTGCGGAGCGGCGCTTGGCTTTGGCAGAGGACCGCGAGGCAACGCGGTCATGCACCGAAAATCTGACTTTCCGAAGTCAGAGGCAGCGTTTGAGCTTCCTTCGTCGAGGCGTCAGGCCGTGGCCGGCGGGCTTAGAAAGCGCTTACTTTCAAAAGCTTATGCGGACCGGGCAGCCGTTCCGACTGGCGAAGCTCACCGCCTGCCGAAAAGTGGGCGGTATGTATCGGCGCTACCGTCCCAAGTCAAGCCGATATGGGCATAAAAGCGCGATGGCGCAAGCATTTCCGTCTCATTTCGGCGTCAATGGAGAACTTGCGGTTAGCGCGCTTTGCGTTTTGCCAGACCAAGGATGAAGCCTTGGCCTACGCCGGCTCCAAGCCGCAAGCGCAGATCAGCCGTTTGGACTCGCTTGTCCGGGTGAAGGCGAGGAGACGGTCCGCCGCCGTGGCATGCCGCGTGCCGGTCGACAATCCCGCGGCATAGATAATGACATTTTGCAGCTCGGCCGGCAGTGGACCCACCAATTGCGCGCCCTTAACCGGAAGGATGGCGACGATCTGCTGCATGCCGAGTTCGACCTCGCCGCGGGCGACCAGCGCGGCGACCGGCTCGCTGGTGAGCTTGGTCTTGGGCGCCATCTCCTCGGCAATACCAAGCTGCGCCTGCAGTCCCGCGACATAGGCGCCGCTCGGTCCGTCGCTATAAGCAATGGAGCGAGCCTGTATCAGCGTACGGCGCAAAGCGGCAACGCTGCCGATATCCGGCTTCGCTGCGCCAGGGCGGGTCGCAAGACCGACGGCCGAGCGCGCGATGTCTGTGGCGCTGGCGGGTGCAATGGCGCCTTGCGCAATCAAATCGTTAAGATCCGGCCGCGGCAGAACGGCAATATCGAAGGTCGCGCCGGTCACGATCGCCTGCTTCAACGCCGAGGTCAGCCGGAATTCAATATCGACTGTCATGCCATGCGCTTGCTCGAAGCGCGGCACAAGTTCGGTCATCAACGGCCGCATGGCGCCGCCACTGAGGATTTTGATGCTGACTGCTTGCATGCCGTCACCCTGGGGTGCGAGCGAAGCGAGCCTCGAAGGGCAACGGCCACAGCGCCTCCGCTACATCCTTCGAGGCCCCCGCTGCGCGCGGGCACCTCAGGATGACGTTATAACAAAAGGGCCGCCAAAGCGGCGGCCCTTCAACTCGTAGCGATCGGCGACGATTATTCCGCCGCAGGCAAGGCTGCCGGTTCTACGGCCGCCTCGGCTTTCACCGCAGCTTCCTTCTCGCGTTCGGCGAGAATGAGCGCATCGCGCTTGATCGCGACTTCGCGGATCTTGTTCATCATCGCGCCGGT
>DASZCJ010000200.1:0-10889 GCA_035943155.1 Xanthobacteraceae bacterium
CCCCATTAGATACAGCACCTTTTAGCTACAGTGAAGGATGCAAGAAACCATTATTTCATCGAGGTTAATCGACCATGACTCGCTCTAATCCTTCCCCCCTTGTGGGAGAGGGTGGCGTGTTGCGAGCAGATGCGACCAACACGCCGGGTGAGGGGTGACTTTAATTTGCCTTGCGCCCCCTCACCCGCTTCGCTCGCCGTGCTCGCTCGGCACCCTCTCCCGCGAGGGGAGAGGGAATTTACATCCCCCACGCCACCCGCCGCGCATTGCCGCGCTTAAGATTGCGGTAGCGCGCCAGCGCCCACAGCGGAAAATATTTCGCATAGCCGTGATAGCGCAGATAGAACACGCGCGGAAAACCGGTGGCGGTGTAGCGCGGCTCGTTCCACAAGCCGTCGGCGGCTTGGTTGTCGGCGAGATATTTGACGCCGCGGGCGACCGCCGGATGATCGATGGCGCCCGCCGCCATCAGGCCAAGGAGCGCCCAGGCAGTTTGCGAGGCGGTCGAGGGCGCCGGCTCATAGCCATGATAATCGAGTCTGTAGCTCGAACCGTCCTCGCCCCAGCCGCCGTCCGGATTCTGAATGGCGGCGAGCCATTCAATCGCCTTGCGCATTTCCGGCGCATCGGGTGGAAAGCCAGCCGCGTTCAGTGCGCTGAGTACCGACCAGGTACCGTAGATGTAATTCATGCCCCAGCGGCCGAACCATGAGCCGTCGTGACGCTGAGTGCGGCGCAGATAAGCGATGGCTCGTTCGGCGGCATCATCCTCACCTCCTCCACCATGCGGAGCTTGCCATCGGGCCGGCCACTTCGGGCCGGACCCGTTGTCATGGTTCCCCTCCCCCGCTTCACGGGGGCGGACATTATTTTTGAGCTGCGCCAGCATCGACAGACAGCGCGCGCTGACATCTTCGGTCGGCGGATCGAGCAGTGCGCCATGGTCGGCGAATGGAATATTGTTGAGATAGTAATATTCGTTATCGGCATCGAACGCGCCCCAGCCGCCATTGACACTCTGCATGCCGACGATCCACTCGCAGGCGCGATCGATCGCGGTGCGATAGTCTCCCTGCCCTAATCCCTGCATGCGATCGAGCGCCATCGCCACCACGGCGGTGTCGTCGACGTCGGGATAATGCGGATTGGCATATTGAAACGCCCAGCCGCCCGGCCGCAGGTTCGGCCGCTGCGCGATCCAGTCGCCGCGCACATCCAAAATCTGCTGCGGCATGAGCCAATCGAGCGCGCGCTTGGCTTCCGCCACGGCACGGTCGCCGCCCGTTTCGATCAGCGCATGGCAGGCAAGGCCGGTGTCCCAGATCGGCGACACGCAAGGCTGGCAATAGGTTTTGTCATCGTGCACCGCAAGGAGCTTGTCAACCGATTTGCGCGCAATGGCGCGGCGCGGATCGTCGGCAGCAATGCCGAGCGCGTCGAACATCATCACACTGTTGGCCATGGCCGGGAAAATCGCGCCGAGTCCGTCTTCGCCGTTTAGTCGCTCCTCGACCCAGGCAACGGCGCGATCGATGGCGCGCTGGCGCACGTTTTTTGGAAACCATGGCTCGACCGCGCGCAACGCATCGTCGACCACGCGAAAGAACCAAAACCACGACGCCTTTTGCTGCGGCGCCTTCGGCGTCGGCCCGAGCTGCTGCGGTGGCTCGAGAAACAGCTCGTTGATACCGATGCCTTTCGGATTGCGGGCGCGCGGCTTCTTCGCCATCAATACCAAAAGCGGCACGATCACCGTGCGGCTCCAGTATGAGATTTTGTCGAGATGGAACGGAAACCATTTCGGCAGCAGCATGATTTCGACCGGCATCACCGGCACCGCGCGCCATGGAATAATGCCGTAGAGCGCCAGCAGGCAGCGCGTGAAGACATTGCTGCGCTCGGCGCCGCCGCGCAGCCGCACCGCGTCGCGCGCGCGGCGCATGTGTTCGGCCTGCGGCGAATCGCCGATCATCTTGAGCGCGAAATAGGCCTTCACCGTCGCGCTCATGTCGAAGGCGCCGTCGCAAAACAGCGGCCAGCCACCATGCGTGCCTTGGATGCGGCGCAGGTAAGCGGCAATGCCACTTTCGAGCGCCGCATCGACCGGTTCGGCGAGATAGTGGCGCAGCAGCACATATTCCGCCGGGATGGTGGCGTCGGCCTCCAGCTCGAACAGAAAATGGCCGTCGGCCTGCTGCCGCGCGAGCAGCGCCTGCGTTGCGGAATCGATATGGGAATCGAGGTCGAGTTCGCTCATCGCACCGTCATCGCACCGTCATCGCAGCGTCATGGCGGAATCATTGGCGGAATCTTTGGCGCCGTCGTCAACGGCGTATTGGCGGCGAGGAATTCGGCGGCGCGATTGCCCGAGCGAATCGCACTTTCAATAGTCGCAGGCAAGCCAGTATCGGTCCAATCGCCGGCGAGAAAGAGATTGCGCCAGCGCGTCTGCGCGCCCGGGCGCTTT
Organism: Xanthobacteraceae bacterium; assembly: GCA_035943155.1. Lineage (GTDB taxonomy): Bacteria > Pseudomonadota > Alphaproteobacteria > Rhizobiales > Xanthobacteraceae > BOG-931. The sequence continues at coordinate 2,468 of DASZCJ010000200.1, forward strand.
TGATCCTGCGCCGGCGTTGCGGCGAAAGTAGCGCGGCGCTCGCGCACGATCTGCCATGGCGGTAATACAGCCGGCAGCCCCGTCGCCGTCGCCACGTCCGCCCAAATGGTCTGCGCCAATTGCTCGCGCGGCGTATCGAGCAAGCGGTCGCCAGCGCTGACCGTGACCGAGAGCCGGCCCGGGAAAGCAAAAATCCACTGCGTCGTGGCATTGAGCACGCCGAGGATGGGCGGCTGGCCGGCCGGCGGATCGATGCGGAAATGCGCATTGACGATGGCGCGAAACTCGTTCGGCACGCTCAAGCCCTGCACCAGCGATGCCGCGGCATAAGGCGGCACGGCGAGGATCACGGCATCGTCGTCGGCAAGCGCAACGATCTCGTCGCCGAAATCGAGCGCTTCGATACGCTGCGCCCCAAACCGCACGGCGCGGAGCTGGTGCTCAAGCTTAATCGGTGCGCCGCGCCCGCGAAGATAATCCAGCGCCGGGTCGATTAACGTCGCATCCAAGCCATCGCGCGCGATCAGCGGCCGGCACGCGCGGCCGCCGGCGGCCAGCGTCTCGCGGATCACGGCCGCGGCGAGCTTGGCCGAGCCGTCGGGCGGATCGATATTGAGCGCGGCGAGCAGGAACGGCTCGATCAGCCGCGCGTAAAGCGGCCCCTTGCAGGCAATCGTCTCGCCGACTGTCTTGCCGGAGCCCGGCCATAACAACCGCGCCAAGGCTAGGTATTCGCCGACGCGCGAGCCTGGCACGCGGCGCTTGGCATCGAAAATCCAAAGCGGCAGGCGACCGTCATCAAAGCGCAGCGTCCAACGCGCGCGGGTTTCGAGATCGACGAACGGGAATTCGGCGGCAGTCGGGCCGGTTAGGCGGTGCGCCGATCCGATCATGCGCAAAAATTCGAGCGCGGCGCGATTGCCGGAGAGCAGAAGATGATTACCGTTGTCGATCGTCATGCCGACCGCGGCGTCATGATAGGAACGGCAGCGGCCGCCGGCGAACGCCGTGGCTTCATGCACCACGACGCGATCGCCCCGCGCGGCGAGCGCGGCGGCGGCGGACAGGCCGGCGAGACCGGCGCCGATAATATGGACGGTGCGAGCCATCACAGCATCATCCCGAAACGTGGGCACCGGTTTCCCGCCTGCGCGAAGCTCAGGCACCGGTTTGTCGTCTCGTTCGATGCTTCGGCGGGCGAAGGCAGGTCGGAAAAGATCATGCTAAAGCAATAAGCTAAAGCGAAATGGCAATTCAACATAAAGTCAGTCATTTCGCTTTAGATCAGATTACGCAGCACGATGAGCAGGATTTTGGCGCGCGGCAGGCGCACCGGCGCGCGCGGCGGCGTAAAACCGCGCGCGATCAAGCGGTCGAGAATGAGCCGATAGGCTTGCGCCATAATGCGCGGCGCACACACAATGCGGCGCGGTATCCGCGCCATGATGGCATTGGCGGCGTCAAACTCCACTTTCGCCAGCACGACCATGACATTGCAGACATGGTCGAGCAGCGGATGCGACAGCACGGTCGGCGGATCGGTGCTGATGATTCCGGCATCGCGCAGCGTTTCGCGCGGCAGATAGAGCCGGCCCATTGCCGCGTCCTCATCGAGATCGCGCAAGATATTGGTCAACTGCAAGGCGCGGCCGAGATGGTGGGCGAGCGCCAATCCCGCCTCACGCGTCATGCCGAAGACCCGCACCGAAAGCCGGCCGACCGCGCAAGCGACCCGGTCGCAATAAAGGTCAAGCGTCGCGCGATCGGGGGCGCGAATATCGGCAACGACATCCATCTCCATGCCGTCGATGATGGCGAGAAAATCCTCGCGCTGCAGATCGAATTCGCGCACTGCCCGCGCCAAGGCGGCGAGCGACGGCGACGGTGCGCCGGCATAGACTGCATCGATGTCGCTGCGCCATTTCGCCAGGGCCGCAAGCCGCGGCTCGCGCGGGCCGGGATCGTCGGCGATGTCATCGACGGCGCGGCAGAAGACGTAGATTTCGAACATCGCCTCGCGCTGCGGGCGCGGTAGGATGCGCATGCCGGTATAGAATGAGCTGCCGGAGGCGCGCGCCGCCGCCTGTGTCGGTTCGCGCAACTCACGCCCCCCGCGACTTGTGCGCGGTGGCAAACAGCCGCCGGCCGAGACGTTGCGAGGCGCCGCGCAAAATGGCAGAGAGCGTGCCGCCGGCAACCTCGACTACGTCGCTGAGATGAACTTTCTCGCTCAGTGGATCGCGCCGGCGCAGGATCCGTGTCAGCCGATGCGCCAAAGCGTTGATCACGCCAACTTCCAAGCCGAGCCGCCAGTCGTCGATCGCGGCGGCAAAACCATCGCTCTCGCTTAAAAGCTGTTCGGTGCGCGCGGCAAGCCGACTAAGGCATTCGCTTAGCGCCGGCGAGGCGCGCTCGGCACCCAGCGCCTCGACACTGACTCCGCTCGCGGCCAAGGCGTCTTGTGGAATATAGACGCGATTGAGCTTGCGATAATCGTCGCCGCAGTCCTGCAGGTGATTGATGATCTGTAATGCAGCACACAAGGCGTCATTGGCCGGCCAGACCGCGTGGCTCTCGCCGTGGACGTCGCAGACAAAGCGGCCGACCGGCATCGCCGAAAGCGCGCAATAAGAAATGAGATCGTCCCAGTCGCGATAGCGCAGCTTGGTGACATCGAGCTTAAATGCTGCAATCAGGTCTTGGGCGTGCTTGGGCGACAAGGCCCGCGCAGCGAGTGCAGCGCGCAAGCGCGCGGCGACGGCATCTTCGGCATTGCCGCCCAAGAGTCCCGTCTCCAAACGATCGAGCAGCGCAAGTTTCACGGCCGGCGGAAGCGTCGCATGGTCGGCAATATCGTCCGCCGTGCGCACGAAATAATAGAACGCCCGGATTGCCTCGCGATGGCGCGGATGAATGAGAAAGGATGCGACCGGGAAATTTTCATCCCGGTGGCCCTTGCCTGAACGTAAGGCGCTGGCGTCAATCATCGCAGTTCGGAAATATTGCCTTGCGCTCGGCCTTTCCACATACCGCCGCGGCCGCGCGCATGCTGATAGGCGGAATCTATCGTGAACGCCATATACGTTGCGGCGATTGCCGGCAGCGCCGCCGCCCACAGCCAGGACGTCAGCCACGACATGCCGTAAAATCGCAAGATTGGCCGGAACGCGCTTGCCATCAAGGCCCAGGCGAAAATGCCGGCGAATTGCGCAAGGCCTTGCGCAAAGACCGCGAGCGCGACCGGCGCGATATAAGTAAGCAACAAGCCCAAAATCGTGCCGGCCAGCACGAGCGGCGAATAACCAAGCTGTGCATAGGCGGTGCGCGACACCATGCTGCGAATATCATGAACTGAGGGGTAAGCGCGCAGGCTGCGCGCGCGCTCGGTGAGCGCGATCGCAATTGGCCCCTGCGGCTTGAGAAGCTTCGCCAGCGCGCAATCGTCGATCAGCGCGCCGCGGATCGCAGCCAAGCCGCCAGCCGCTTGCAAAGTCTCACGGCGCACCGCCATGCAGCCGCCGGCCGCCGCCGCGGTTTCGCGCCGCGGATCGTTGGCCCAAGCGAACGGATAGAGCATCTGAAAGAAAAAGACGAACGCCGGCACGAACATGCGTTCGGCAAAACTCCTGCAGCGCAATTTTACCATCAGCGAATTAAGCACCAGATGCTCACGCTCTGCCCGCGCCACGAGCGAAGCGACCGCACCGGGTTCAAAAACAATGTCCGCATCGGTAAAGAGCAAATAATCCGGGGCATGCGGCATGCTGCAGGCAAATTCCACCCCCTGCTGCTGCGCCCACAGCTTGCCGGTCCAGCCTGGCGGCAGCGGCCGCCCTGAAATAACGCTCAGGCGATCGCCGGCGCCCAGCGCCGCCGCGGCCCCGCGCGCGACGTCGGCGGTGGCGTCGCGGCTTTGATCGTCGACCAGAATGACGTTGAACGCTCCCGGGTAATCCTGGCGTAACAGCGAGCCGATGGTCTCGCGGACAGTTTCGGCTTCGTCCCGCGCCGGCACGACGGCGCTCACCGGCGGCCATTGCACGGCAGTTGGCTGCGGCGGCAGGCAAGCAGCGTCGCGCCCGGCCGCGCGCCAAAATCCACCACGCGCGACGATCAGATAGAGCCAGATCGCCAGCACCACTGACCCTATAATGTCTTGTGCCATAGATTGCGCCACAGATGGTCCCTTCGATGGCGTTACGCGCCCGGCTTTGGTTATCGCTTAAATACAGGACCTGATATAGGAACCGGAGAGAGCTAGTGCGGTGGATTTGAAGTTCCTACAGTTCAGTCGGAAGCTCGCATAGGAACTTCAAATCCAAAAACCGCACTAGAATTATATATTTGGTAGTGTCCCCTTGATTCCGAAGTTCGCATGAGAGCGCGCCGATAAAGCGTGCGAACTTCGGAATCGGGACACTAGGCTGAGCGGGGCAACCCCTAAAATGAGCGGCAAAAACAGCCCTTTTCTTGCGCGGCTCGATGCAGTCGCAGCCGAAACCGAGGCCTTGCTTGATCGGCTCCTTGCGAGCGGGCCCGCCGCGGCCGGCGAGTTGAACCGTCCCGCGCGCCTCATAGAAGCTATGCGCTATGCGAGCCTCGGCGGCGGTAAGCGGTTCCGGCCGTTTTTGCTGGTCGAATCGGCAGGGCTTTTCCAGGTTCCTCGGCCGAACGCGTTGATGGCCGGCGCCGCCTTGGAATGCGTACATTGTTATTCGCTGGTCCACGACGATTTGCCAGCGATGGACAATGACGAATTGCGGCGCGGACAACCCACAGCACATCGCAAATTCGATGAGGCCACCGCGATCCTTGCCGGCGATGGGCTTTTGACTTTCGCCTTCGACATTTTATCGCGCGAAGAAACCCACCCGCTGACGGCCGTGCGCGTCGAACTGGTCAACACGCTGGCGCGCGCCGCCGGTCTCGGCGGCATGGCCGGCGGCCAGATGCTCGATCTTGCAGCCGAAGGCCGCTTCGGCAAAGTCAGTCACGGCGAGAGCGAAGTGCGGATGCTGCAGGCGATGAAGACCGGCGCGCTGTTGCGCTTTGCCTGCCAGGCCGGCGGCATTCTCGGCGGTGCCAGCGCACCGCAGCGCGACGCGCTGACACGTTTTGGCGCGGCAGTCGGCGAGGCGTTTCAGATCGCCGACGATCTCCTCGATATCGAAGGCGATCCGGCCTTGGTCGGCAAATCGACCGGCAAGGACCTCGCCGCCGGCAAGGCCACTTTCGTCAGCGTGCTCGGCATACCGGGCGCCAAAAGGCGGCTCGAGCAGCTCGTGACCGAGGCGGAAGCGGCGCTGGCTCCGTTCGGTGATGCGGCGGCGATGCTGATCGAAGGTGCGCACTTTGTCGCCGCGCGGCGGGCATGAAGGGGGCAGGAGATGGATTTGAGCGTTGCCTTAGAGCGGTCATGCTCAGATGCGAGCGAGTGGCGTCGCCACCGGTGATGCAAGCCGGGGTGATGGAGAAATGAACGGAAATTGACGCAATACGTGGTGGCCAATGAAACGCGCTCTCCGCCGGACGATCTGGGCCTATACTGCAACCATGATTTTGGTCGCAGCGTCCGCCCTATACGACGCCGACGTTTGGGCGCAGGACTCCGGCAACCGGCAACAATCGCGCACGCATATTAAAAGATCGCCGCCGTCGGCCCAGCCGGCGCCTGCCGCAGCCGGCCAGCCGCAGAAGTTTCCACCGCGCACGCCATTTACGGCAGCCGACGATGCGGTTGCCGGGATTCCCGGGATGCCTGACGCGCGCTTTTGGGCGGATTCCGAAAGCGACTTCAGCGCGGCGCTGCCGCCGCAGCGCGGACCTTGGTTGATACTCTCGACCGGCGGCGCGGACGGCGCCTTCGGCGCCGGCCTGCTGGCGGGATTGAGCGCGGTCGGCAAGCGTCCGGATTACGCGGTCGTCACCGGCGTCTCCACCGGCGCATTGATGGCGCCATTCATCTTTGCCGGCACGCGCTATGATGCCGCTCTGCAGGCGGTCTACACCCAAACCTCAGCCGCCGATATTTTCGAGGTCGGCGGCACGGGCGAGAGTTTCCTCGACACCTGGCCGTTGCGCGAGCTGATCGCCAAACAAATCACACCGACGCTTCTTGCCGACATCGCCGCCGCGCATCAAAGCGGCCGACGCCTTTTCATCGTCACCACCGATCTCGACGCCGGGCGTTCGGTGGTCTGGAACATGGGCGCGATCGCGCTGCATGGCGGCGACGCGGCGCTCAAGCTGTTCCGCAGCGTGCTGCTGGCCTCCGGCAGCGTGCCGGGCGCTTTCCCGCCTGTGCTCATCGATGTCGAGGGCAACGGCAAGCGCTTTGCCGAGATGCATGTCGACGGCGGCGTCGGCGGACAACTCTTCGTGGCGCCACCGGCGCTGATGGCAAGCACCAGCAGCTCCCAAATTCCAGCGGACGCGCTTTACATCGTCGTCAACAGCGGCTTGCAGCCGGACTTTCAGTTGGTCGACCGCACCACGCCGACGATTCTAGCGCAGTCGGTATCGACGGCGATCAAAGCCGATCTACGGATTTTGCTCGATCGTGCCTATGTCGCCGCCAAGCGCAGCGGCATTGGCTTTAATGTCGCCACCATTCCGGCAAGCTTCAAGGCGCCAAGCCGCGGCGCCTTCGATCCGGACTACATGAAAGCGTTATTCAAAGTCGGCTATGATCAGGGCAACAGCGCGAATCCGTTCGCCGACGAACCGCCGCCCTTTCCGGGTCCGCCAGCGAGCGTGACAAGCGTTCCACAACCGGGAGCGAACAGATGAGCAAGCTTGTAAGCAAGTTTGGCGTCGTGACGGCAATCGCAATCGGGGCATTGGTTGCGGCATTGCCCGCCGCACCGTCGCAAGCGGCGCCTAAGCGGGCGGCACACTCGCGCGCCTATGATGGATTGTGGAGCGTATCTATCTATACGAGCTACGGGCCCTGCGCGACTTATCGTTATCCGGCACGGATCGTCGGCGGCCGCGTGATGCAGGCCGTTAATGATTTCAGCTATCAGATTGCCGGCGCCGTGGCGGCGAGCGGCGCTACCGCGGTCACCGTCGCGAGCGGCGGCCAATATGCAGTCGGCTATGGCCGGCTGCGCGGTGCGAGCGGAGCGGGCCGCTGGAGCACCGGCGGCAATCTCTGCTCCGGCACCTGGAGCGCCATCCGTCGCACGGCGGCGGCAAATTGATTTTGTCGTCATGCCCGGGCTTGACCCGGGCATCCATGCTGATTTTCCGAATGTGAAAGCGCTTCCGTTACGGCAGCCGATTGGCCGCATGGATTGCCGGATCAAGTCCGGCAATGACGACGGGAATTAGCTTGGGCGAACCCTACCCCGTCTTCCTTGCTTGGATATTTGCGTTCCACCACGGACAGACGTCGGCCGCGCGCAGATAATTGCCGTCCATGACATTGACCGGCTCGCGGCCGTCGGCCTGCGCGGTGCGGATGCGTAAGTTGCGCGCCTCGTCGCGGCCTTCCGGGGTGAGCCACATGCGATCGTGGCCCCATAGGCTCGGGCCTTCGGTGCGCTCATGTGGCGTCCAATTCGCGGTATCGATGGTACGGCCGCCCCAGCCATATTCGACCAGGAATTGCGATGGCGAATAGGAATAGAACGAGGTGACGTGATCGTTGACGTGGCGGCCGAGCGTGGTGCCGATCGTTTCCGGCTTTTGCAGCGCCAGATCGTAAGCCTGGCCGACATCGTCGAGATAGCAAAGCTCCACCATCATGTGGTGGATGCCGTTCTTGCCGGTGTCGATGAAAGCGAGGCTATGGTGACGCGCATTGATGTGGAAGAAATAGGCCTTGAACGGTTTGAGGATGAAATCGGTCGGCTGGAAATTGAGGATTTCGGTATAGAACGGCAGTACGTCATCGAGCCGTTCGGCCGTCAGCACGGCATGGCCCATACCGAGCGGTCCGGTGCGGAAGCCAGAAATCGACCGGCCCGGCTTGAACAGATCGCTGGCGACTTCGGCGCCGTGAAAGGCTTCGAGCCGATTACCGATCGGGTCGGCAAATACGATCAGGTCCTTGACGCGGCGTTCGTCGGCAAGCGCGCGTGAGCCGCGCGCCACCTTAACGCCGGATTTTTCCAGATGCGTAGCGAGCGCATCGAGCGCCGCCGCATCGGCCACTTCCCAGCCGTAGAACGACGGGCCGTCATCCGCGTCGGTATGGACGATGATGCGCTGCTTGCGGTCGTCCATGCGCAAAGCGAGCGTGCCGCGGCTCTGATCGACAAGCTGCATGCCAAGGAAACGCGTGCCGTAGGACGCCCAGTCTTCCAGGTTTCGCGTGCGGATACCGACATAGCCGAGCGCATTGAGATTCATGATCGCTCTCCTTGGTCGCTGTCTCCTCCGCGCCATATAACGCGTCAGGCGGCGGCGACGTAGGCCC
>DASZCJ010000201.1:0-13260 GCA_035943155.1 Xanthobacteraceae bacterium
GTGCTTTGCTGAGAACGGTATTGATTTTGAGATTGTGACCGACCTGACAGATCAGGATCTCGAAAAGATTGGCGTCACGTCACTTGGCCATCGTCGAAAGCTGTTGCGTGCAATTGCAAATCTCAAGGCAGCAGAGAAAGCCGCACACGCGCCGGCGGCTGCGGTTGCACCACCGGCCCCGCGAACGGCGGATACGGCCGAGCGCCGGCAAGTCACCGTGATGTTCTCGGATCTCGTTGGCTCGACCGCACTCGCCGCTCGGATGGACCCCGAAGACCTGCGAGACCTCATCTCGGCCTACCACAAATGCGTCGCTGAAGCCGTGCGCCGTTTGGGGGGAGTCGTGGCGCAGTATCTAGGCGACGGCGTGCTTGTATACTTTGGCTACCCTGAGGCCCACGAGGATGACGCCGAGCGAGCGGTGCGCGCGGGACTGGAAGTGATCGCAGCCGTGGGCGCAATAAAAACGCCGGCTTTGTTGCAAACCCGTGTTGGTATCGCCACTGGGCTGGTCGTTGTGGGCGATCTGACTGGATCGGGCGAAGGACGGGAAAGCGGCATTGTCGGCGAGACACCAAACCTTGCGGCGCGTCTGCAGGGGATTGCCGAGCCAAATTCGGTCGTCATTGCCGCAGCGACGCGCAGGCTTCTTGGCAATCTCTTTGAGCTGAGGGATCTCGGCGCCAGAGACCTTAAGGGCCTCGCCGAGCCGGAGCGCACCTGGGTAGCCCTGCGGGAGAGCACCGTCGAAAGCCGCTTCGAGGCAATGCATCCGAGCGCTTTGACTGCCCTCGTCGGGCGCGAGGAAGAAACCGAGCTGTTGTTGCGGCGCTGGTCGCGGGCGAAGAGCGGCGACGGTCAGGTGGTGCTGATTTCCGGCGAGCCAGGCATCGGCAAATCCCGACTCACAGTTGCCCTTCTAGAAAGCATTGCTCCTGAACCGCATACACGCTTGCGCTATTTCTGCTCGCCCCAGCATACCGACAGCGCGTTTTATCCAATCATCGGTCACATGGAACGCGCGGCTGGAATGTTACATAATGATACGCCTAAGCAGAAACTGGATAAGCTCGACGGTCCGCTCGCGCAGACTTCAACCTCGAACGAGGACGCCGCACTCATTGCCGAGATGCTTTCGCTGCCGAACGATGGCCGGCATCCTGCCCTCGAGCTAACGCCGCAGCAGCGCCGGCAAAAAACCATGCAAGCGCTCACCACACAGATAGAGACGTTGTCGCGGAAAAAGCCTGTGCTGATGATCTTGGAGGATGCGCATTGGGCTGATCCAACCAGTTTGGAAGCGTTTGGTCGGGCCGTAGACCGAATTCGCAGGCTCAGGGTTCTCTTGTTGGTCACATTCCGGCCGGAATTCGACGCGCCGTGGGTCGGACGGCCTTACGTCACTGCGCTGATCATCAACCGACTCCCAGAGCACGAAGCCGGCGCCATAATCGACCGCATCGTCGGCAACAGGCTGCTTTCGGCCAGCATTCGGCAAGACATCATCGACCGCAGCGACGGCATCCCCTTGTTCGTGGAGGAAATGACCAAGGCGGTGCTGGAAGCGGGCAGCGAGACTGCTGCCAAGAGCACGGTTGCCGCAGTTCCAGTCCCGGCACTGGCGGTCCCCGCAAGCCTGCATGCCTCGCTCATGGCGCGGCTTGACCGACTCGGCGGCCCGGCCAAGGAGCTGGCACAGATCGCGGCGGCAGTCGGCCGCGAGTTTCCGCATGCCTTGCTCGCATCGGTGGCGCGGCAGCCGGAGACCGAGTTGAAATCGGCGTTAGACCGCCTCATTGCGGCCGGTTTGCTGTTCCGACGTGACGACTCCCCGCATGCGACCTATCTGTTCAAGCATGCCCTTGTGCAGGACGCGGCTTACGGGACCCTACTGCGTGAGCCGCGACGCGCGCTACATGCCCGGATCGCCGAAGCCATCGAAAACGAATTTGCGGAGACCGCCGAGAACAGACCGGAGCTGTTGGCGAGGCATTGCACCGAGGCCTGCCTGATCGAGAAAGCCGCGGGCCTTTGGGGCAAAGCGGGGCAGCGTTCGTTGGCGCGGTCGGCATTGGTCGAGGCTGCCGAGCAGCTCAGGCGCGCCCTCGACCAGATTGCAACCTTGCCCAGCACGCCTGTGCTGCGGGGCGAACAGATCAAGCTGCAGATCGCACTCGTCAACGCTCTCATGCACGTCAAAGGCTATGCGGCGCCCGAGCCCAAAGCGGCCATTGAACAGGCGCGTCAATTCATCGAGGCAGCGGAAGCGCTCGGCGAGCATCCCGAAGATCCGCTCCTGCTATTCTCGGTCCTCTATGGCGTCTGGGCAGCAAACTATGTGGCGTTCAACGGAGACGTGACGCGCGAGCTTGCGTCGCAATTCGTGGCGCTCGCGGAGAAGCGAACGGAGACCGTACCGGTCATGATCGGGCATCGCCTGATGGGTAATTCGCTGATGTTAACCGGGGACATCGCTAAAGGCCGAGCGCATTACGATCAGGCGTTCGCACTTTACGATCCTGCCAAGCATCGGTCACTGGCGACGCGTTTTGGCCAAGACGTCGGAGTGTCAATCTTTGTCTATCGGGCGTTGGCCCAGTGGATGCTCGGTTACCCCGAGACCGCACTCGCGGACGCCGATCACGCGCTCGAGAATGCACGCGAGAGTGGCCACGCAGGGACTTTGATGTATGCGCAGTTCCACACATCGTTGACCAATATTCTTTGCGCAAAATATGCAGCAGCAAACACGCAATCCAATGAAGTTGTCCGGTTGGCGGACGAAAAGGGCGCAGCACTGTGGAAGGCGTTGGCAACGATGCAAAAAGGCTGCGTATTGGCGCTGTCCGGCAAGGCCTCGGAGGGGATCCAGATTATCACCTCCGGGATCACGACATATCGATCAACCGGGTCGAGAGTGTATTTGCCAATCTTTTTGGCGCACTTGTCCAGAGCCCATGCGGAGCTCGGCCAATTTGATGAGGCGTGGCATTGCATTGGCGAAGCGATCGCCGCGGTCGAAACAACAAAGGAACGGTGGTACGAGGCAGAAATCAATCGCATCGCCGGCGAAATCGCGCTGAAGTTGCCGCAGCTCGGTTCGTCGCAAGCGGAAGTATATTTAGAGCGCGCGCTCACCGTTGCGCGTGCGCAGCAGGCAAAATCCTGGGAGTTGCGCGCGGCGATGAGCATGGCGCGCTTTTGGCTTGATCAGGGCATGCGGGAGAAAGCTCACGCTCTTCTTGCTCCGATCTATGGCTGGTTCACTGAAGGGTTTGATACGCGCGACTTAAAGCAGGCGAAGGCGTTGCTCGAAGGCGCGCCCACACTCGATCGATAATGTGTCATCGGCCATAGATCACGCGGGGCGTGATTTAGTTTCTGCCCGGTGTCTGATCGCATCAAACGGTACGGGTGGCGGGGCTACTAACGTTCGTCTGATTCCGACTACCTGCAACAGACCCTGACCGGCGCGTCCCAGTAGTTCTAGCTTTTGTTTGTCGGTGAGGTCTTTTTTGTTCTCGATGTACTTCAAAATGATCGCTGGCACTATCGCTGACGTTTCAACGTCCTCTTTGACAAGATAGACACTAATATCTTCAGACTCCTGGTACTTGACACGTGTTTCTTGATCAATGTTTCAAGTTCCCAGCAGACAACAGTCCCAGTCATAATCGCCACTCCCTCAAGTATGGTTTGGGGATACGCTGATGTCTGGAATAGTATAGCAGCAAAGCCGTCGGCGCAGTGAACCGGCTTGTGCCGTGCGGGGCGGTACCATAATCGTTATCTTGCGCCAAGCGGATCGAACGACGTTCTAAAACATAACCCCGATTTGTATGGGGCTCTTGAAAAAGTGGCCCGGTCGACCGGCCTTGGAACAGCTACGCGATGTTGACCTACCGACGTGATCATAGGTGCGTCGTTGATAAGAACGCGGACCTCGAGCGCCTGCTAGGTGCTATCGAACCGTGGTGCACAGCGGTCCACCACGTGTAACCGTTTGAGCCATCATGTGAGTAAATCAGCGGCTGCATTTCCTAGGAACTTCTCGCTCTCATCGCCTGCCATTCGCTTTCACTCAAGTCCGATAAGCACGAGAACATGCCCGCGCCTCGCAACCAGCGGCCACCGTCGATAGTTACGCAATCCCCATTAATGTACCCTGCCCGATCAGACACGAGATAGGCGGCCAAATCAGCGAGTTCGCCATGCTCGCCGACGCGACCAATCGGACTAGCGCTCTCGAAACGTTCTGCCATTGATGGCGGCACAAGTCGGTCCCATGCGCCTTTAGTACGAAAGGTGCCGGGTGAAATTGCGACCGTACGAATGCCCTTCGGTCCCCACTCAACTGCGAGGCTCCGAGTCAAGGCAAGCACACCCGCCTTCGCCATAGCGCTCGGGACTACATATGGCGAACCGGTCCAGGCATAGGAAACGACGATATTAAGGACAACACCGCCGACGCCTTGGGCGATCCAACGCTTGCCGGCGGCGAGCGTGCAATAGGCAGTGCCGTGCAGCACGATGTTGAGGATAGAATCCATTGCACGATGGGAGAGCGTCTCAGTGCGAGCGATAAAGTTACCAGCGGCATTGTTAACGAGCACATGGAGCGGTCCGCCGGTGAAGGCGGCGTCCATTAGGCCCTCAACAGCTTCGGGCGAGCGAATGTCTACGACCTGAGTTCGAACCTTGCAGGAGAATAAGTCTTCGAACTCCTTCGCGGTGTCCTCTAGTACTTGCGCCCGACGACCGCAGATCATGAGCTCGGCACCGAGTTCTATCATGCGCCTGCCCATCGCCTTACCAAGTCCGGTACCGCCGCCAGTGATTAGTACGCGTTTACCCTTAAGTAGATTGGGCTGAAACATTCACAGTTTCCTTGGCTGTAGACTATCCTGCGGAGCAAGGCCCGGAATTGCTTCTTGTTTTCATCTTCCTCTCAGCCACAATCTCAAACATTGTAAGCGAGGCTGCTGCGGATGGCCACCTCCGTGCCGCTGTCAGGGGCTTGCGTCAAACTCTCCTGGCGTTTGGCGCATTTGTCCGGCGCTTTGCTGTTCGATCGGACGGTGGATCACTTAAAAGGAGCGATCGGCTTCCATCGGTTAAAAATATGTTGCATAGCACGGGTCGTTCGTTCAAACGGGAAGAGAACGGCACGGCGCAGAATTTGCATCGCCGTGCTTTTGTTGACGCCAGCCAAGAGTCACGCGCCCGACTAATTCTTCAGCCGGTAGCCGGTCTTGAAGAACCAGGAAACGATTGCCATGCAGAGGGCGAGAAAGCCAAGCGTGATCGCCAGGCTCAGTTCGACATGTACGTCGGCGATATCGAAAAAGCTCCAGCGGAAGCCCGAGATCAAATAGAGCAGCGGATTGAACAGCGTGACCGTGCGCCAGAATGACGGCAACACGCCTGTTGAATAAAACGTCCCGCCGAGGAACGTCAAAGGCGTGATGATCAAGAGCGGCACGATCTGCAGCTTTTCGAAATTGTCGGCCCACAGTCCGAGAATGAATCCGAACAGGCTGAAACTCACCGCAGTCAAGATCAGGAATGTCACCATCCAAACCGGATGGGCGACATGAATCGGGACGAACAGCCATGATGTCCCAAGAATAATGCTGCCGAGGATGATCGATTTGCTCGCCGCCGCGCCGACATAGCCGAGCACGATCTCGACCGGAGATACCGGCGCGGAAAGAAGTTCGTAGATCGTGCCGACGAAGCGCGGAAAATAGATGCCGAACGCCGCATTGGTGACGCTTTGCGTCAACAGCATCAACATGATCAGACCGGGCACGATGAACGAGCCATAGCCGACGCCTTCGATCTGCGTGATGCGCGAACCGATCGCCGCGCCGAATACGATGAAGTAGAGCGACGTCGAAATCACCGGCGAGACAATGCTTTGAAACAGCGTACGCCCGGTCCGCGCCATTTCGTACAGATAGATCGCCCGCACCGCATAGAGATTCATCGCCGTTCCCTCACCAGGCCGACGAAGATGTCCTCAAGCGAGCTCTGCGTCGTGCGCAAATCGCTAAACCTAATTCCGGCGTGTTGCAGGTCGTCCAGGAGCGCCGTGATCCGGGTGTGCTCGCCTTTGGTGTCGTAGGTGTAAGTCAGTTCCTTGCCGTCGCCGCTCAGCGTCAAGCCATAGTTCGCCAGCGCGGCCGGCACGGCGGCAATCGGATCGCGCAGCTCCAGCGTCAATTGTTTCTTACCGAGCTTGCGCATCAGCTCGGCCTTGTCTTCGACCAGGATGATCTCACCGTGATTGATGACGCCGATGCGGTCGGCCATTTCTTCGGCTTCTTCGATGTAATGCGTGGTGAGGATGATGGTGACCCCGGATGCGCGCAGCGAACGCACCAGTTGCCACATCTCCTTGCGCAGTTCGACGTCGACGCCCGCGGTCGGCTCATCGAGAAATAGGATTTGCGGCTCGTGCGCCAGCGCCTTGGCGATCATCAGGCGGCGTTTCATGCCGCCGGATAGCATCCGGATCTTGTCGTTGCGTTTGTCCCACAGCGAAAGCTGCTTGAGCACCTTGACGACGTAGTCTGGATTGGCCGGCTTGCCGAATAGACCGCGGGAAAAATGCAAGGTCGCCGGCGGCGTTTCAAAGGCGTCGGTTGTCAGTTCTTGCGGCACCAACCCGATCAGCGCGCGCGCGGCGCGATAGTCGGTAATGATGTCGTGTCCGTCCACCTTCACCGTGCCGGATGACGGATTGACGATGCCGCAGATGACGCCGATGAGCGTCGTCTTGCCGGCGCCGTTTGGGCCGAGCAGCGCGAAGATCTCGCCGTGGCGAATGTCCAGGCTCACGTCTTTGAGCGCCTGGAATCCGGAGGCGTAGGTCTTGTCAAGACGTGAGACGGAAATGGCAGGCGTCATGGCGGAGGCTATCGCTTGGCCGCTGTTCAGCTGATCTTCCTAGAGCATGATCCGGAGTGCTTTAGCCTGTTGCGAACCGCCGCGGCCAGCGAAACTCGCGGCGCGGCCATGCGTTAATAGCGTAACGCATTCTCCGCACGACCCTGTCCGAAACAGAGAGAGAGGAGACCGGCCATGTCCGAGATAAGGCCAAACAACGGCATTTGCACGCAGATCACCACGGTGAAACTTTCCCCCGATAATCAGGACGAGGTGCTCAAGTTGATGAAGGAGCGCGCGCACTTCATGGCGACGCAGCCGGGGTTTGTATCAGTCAATCTGCACCGCAGTAAGAACGGCAGCCATGTCGTCAATTACGTGCAGTGGACCAATGCCGACAAGCTCGCGGCGGCGCACCACTCGCCCGAGTTCCGCAAGAAGTGGCCGCGCTTTGGCGAGCTGGTAAAAGAGGCCGATCCCTGTCTCTACGATGTGGTGCACGTCGAGGCGGCTTAAACGATTTCGCTCGTCATTGCGAGCGAAGCGAAGCAATCCAGATCACCCATGCGCGAGAAGCTGGATTGCTTCGTCGCCCCTTTGGGCTCCTCGCAATGACAAGACGCTACATCCAAGGCCGAGCATTCTTTGCCTGGCGCTCGAAGCTCTCGATCTTGTCCTGCTTGCGCATGGTCAGCCCGATATCGTCGAGGCCATGCAACAGCGCGTGCTTGCGATGCGGCTCGATCTCGAACCTGACCATGCCGCCATCGGGACCGCGAATTTCCTGCTTTTCCAGATCGATGCTCAGCGTGGCATTGGCGCCGCGCTCGGCGTCGTCGAACAACTTCTCCAGGTCTTCCGGCGAAACCTTGATCGGCAGCACGCCATTCTTGAAGCAGTTGTTATAAAAGATGTCGCCGAACGAGGTCGAGATCACGCAGGTGATGCCGAAATCCTTGAGCGCCCAGGGCGCGTGTTCGCGTGACGAGCCGCAGCCGAAATTGTCGCCGGCGACCAGGATCTTTGCCTTGCGATAGGCCGGCTTGTTGAGCACGAAATCCGGGTTCTCGCTGCCGTCGTCGCGGTAGCGCTTCTCGGCAAACAGGCCTTTGCCGAG
Organism: Xanthobacteraceae bacterium; assembly: GCA_035943155.1. Taxonomy (GTDB): domain Bacteria; phylum Pseudomonadota; class Alphaproteobacteria; order Rhizobiales; family Xanthobacteraceae; genus BOG-931. Next base: position 8,009 of record DASZCJ010000201.1, read on the forward strand.
CCCAGTGCGCTTGACGGTCTTGAGGTACTGTTTCGGGATGATCATGTCGGTATCGACATTGATCATCCTTAGCGGCGCGGCGACGCCCTCGAGCACCGTGAACTTTTCCATAGCGGGTCCTCTATCGGGTCTTGCAACCGTCACCTACTGCCAGCGGAGCGTTAATGAGGCTTCGGCCGGCGACGGTCAAGTCTGCGCCGCCGCCTGCTCGGGCAGCTTAAACTTCGATTCGCGAGCGAGGGTGCAAACCTGAATGTGGTACTCGGTGTAATATTTCTCCCGCGCCAATTTCTGCGCCGCGCGATGTTCCGGATTGGTCTGCCAGGCGAGTTGGCCTTCTTCATGCGCAAATTCGACGATAGCGACCCGCTCGCCATCGTTGGCATAAAAATCCTTGTGCGAAATGTAGCCGGGCATTGTCCGCGCCAATTCGTTCATGCGATTGGCCAGCGTGACATATTCCTCGCGCACCCCCGGTTTCAGGCGAGAGCGAAACACCGTCACGATCATGGTTTTTTGTCCTTTCAAGCATGATCCCGAAAAGTGGATGCCGGTTTTCGGAAAAGATCATGCTAAAAAAATTAGCTTTGCTTTTGGTGTTTTGGCACGGCTTCGAGCTGCGTTACCCATGGCTGTGCCGAGCGCCACCAGATTTGCCGCCGCGGCGTGAGCTGGTCGCGCTGGCGCAAAATGCCGACGCGCAGCACATAGGCGTCCTGCACGCCTTCGCCCGGCGATGTCGAATAGAGCGGCGAACCGCATTGTCCGCAAAAGGCCTGCACGCGCGGCCGCCCGCTCTCAGCGGTGGTCTTGATGTAAGTCTTCGGCTGCCCGTTCACCTTCAGCGTTGCACCCGGCACCGGGAGCGAAACGCGAAAGGCGGTGCCGGTTGCCGTCTGGCAATCGCTGCAATGACACACTTGCGTCTTTTCCGGATCGGCCTCGGCTTCGATCGTGATCGCACCGCAGGCACATGCACCGTTCACCTTCATCGGATCGCCTCCCTTGTTTGTTCGGCCGCTTCTTCGGTGAGTGCCGATTCCTCGATGGCGGCCATATCGGCATCCGACAGGCCGAAATGATGGCCGATCTCATGCACCAGGACATGCTTGACGATGGCGCCAAGCGTCTCGTCATGCTCGGCCCAATAATCGAGAATCGGGCGCCGGTAGAGCCAGACCATGTTCGGCATCTGAACGGCGGCGCTCTCGGAGCGGAATGGCAGGCCGATGCCCTGGAACAGGCCAAGCAGGTTGAACTCGCTGTCCGCTTGCATCTCGTCGAGCACGTCCTCGCTTGGGAAATCATCCACCCGGATGATCACATCGGCGGCGAGATCGCGAAACCGCTTCGGCAAATGGCGAGATACTTCACCGGCCAAGGCTTCGAGTTCGGCCAGCGACGGCGCCTTGACGGCACGCCAAGCGATCGGATCGGATGCGAGATCGGCCATGATGGTAATGTAGCGTAGATCGTGCTTTACCGCTCGTACCCGCGAAAGCGGGTACCCAGTTGCTGGATTCCCGTTTGCGCGGGAATGAACGGAACAACGCAAATTGGCCAGCTGATGAAATCAAAACTGGTAAGCATATTACCTTTCCTCGCGCTGCTCGCCGGCGCGGCGCCCTCAGCGCATGCGCAACAGACCTCGCCGATCGCCGAGCCCAGCTTGACGACGCCGCCGGGTCCGCCGCATGCCCGGCGCCGCATCCTGATCAATCCGCGGCCGCTACTCTATCGCCGCTGCGTCGACTGGTACGAACTGCAACACCGGCCGAGCGGCACGGTGCTTTATCCGCAAATGCGGTGTTGGTGGGTGCGGGGGTGACCATCGTCATCGCCGGGGGTTATCCCGGCAATCTCGTTTATGTAGGCAAAGCTGTGCCAAGTTGATCGAGATGGCCGGGCGCAGGCGAGCGAAGCAACGCCGTTCTACGAACGGCTATGCCCGGACATTACACAGCGTCAACTCAACTCCCGCACGTCGACGAAATGTCCGGCGACGGCGGCGGCGGCGGCCATGGCCGGCGACACCAGATGGGTGCGGCCCTTATAGCCCTGTCGGCCCTCGAAATTGCGGTTTGAGGTCGAGGCGCAGCGCTCGCCGGGCGCAAGCTTGTCGGGATTCATGGCAAGGCACATCGAGCAGCCCGGCTCGCGCCATTCGAATCCGGCTTTGACGAATACCTTATCGAGGCCTTCGGATTCGGCCTGCGCTTTGACCAGGCCCGAGCCCGGCACGATCATGCCTTTGACATTGGCATTGACCTGCTTGCCGTCGACCACTTTGGCGACCTCGCGCAAATCCTCGATCCGCGCATTGGTGCAGGAGCCGATGAACACGCGATCGATGGCGATCTCGGTGATCTTCTCGCCGCCGTTGAGCCCCATATATTTGAGTGCGCGCTCGACCGCCTCGCGCTTGTTGTCGTCGGCGATATCGGCGAGGCGCGGCACGCGGCCGGTGACTGAGGTGACCTGCTCGGGGCTGGTGCCCCAGGTGACAAGCGGCGGCAGCTTTGCCGCGTCGAGTCTGATCTCGCGATCGAAATGGGCGCCATCGTCGGAGCGCAGTGTCGCCCAATAGCGCATGGCCGCATCCCAATCCTTGGCTTTCGGCGCCTTGGGACGATCTTTCAGATAGGCGTAAGTCTTCTCGTCGGGCGCAATGAAGCCGGCCTTGGCGCCAGCCTCGACCGACATGTTGCACACCGTCATGCGCCCTTCCATCGACAGCGCGCCGATCGCCTCGCCGGCATATTCCAGCGCGTAGCCGGTACCGCCGGCGGTGCCGATCTCGCCGATGATGGCGAGGATGATGTCCTTGGCGGTGACGCCGGGTGGCAGCTTGCCGTCGACGATCGCGCGCATGTTCTTTGATTTGGTCTGGATCAGCGTCTGCGTCGCCAGTACGTGCTCGACTTCCGAGGTGCCGATGCCATAGGCGAGCGCGCCGAAGGCGCCATTGGTGGCGGTGTGGCTGTCGCCGCAGACCAGCGTCACGCCAGGCAGCGTAAAGCCTTGCTCCGGACCGATGATGTGGACGATGCCCTGACGCTTGTCGAACTCGTCGTAATATTCCAGGCCGAAGAATTTTGCGTTGTCGGCGAGATAAGCGATCTGCGCCGCGCTTTCCGGATCGGGATTGGGCAGCGTGCGGTCGGTGGTCGGGATATTGTGATCCACCACCAACAGCGTCTTGTCCGGCGCGTGCACCTTGCGCCCCGACAGGCGCAAGCCTTCGAACGCCTGCGGGCTCGTGACCTCGTGAACGATATGGCGATCGATATAGATCAGGCAGGCGCCGTCGGTCGCCTCTTCGATCAGATGATCGTCCCAGATCTTGTCATAGAGCGTGCGGGGCTTGGACATTTTTAGAAACTCACGACGTTCCACCGCCGAGATCACGAAGAAGACGCGTCATTCGCGTCGGCAGGTGAATTACTTCGCCCCCTTGTTCTTCGCGCGTCCTTCCTTGGCGCGCGGTTCCTTGGCGGCCACTTCTTTGCTGCCCGCTTCCTTGCTGCCCACTTCCTTGGCGCCGCTCTCTTTAGCGGTTACGTCCGCGCCGCCGGTCTCGTCCACCGTATAGTCCTGGCGTTCGATAATGCGCGCCGACTTGCCGCGCCGGCCGCGCAGATAATACAGCTTGGCGCGGCGCACCTTGCCGCGGCGGACCACCTCGATCGAATCGATCATCGGCGAATAGAGCGGGAACACCCGCTCGACGCCTTCGCCGTAGGAAATCTTGCGCACGGTGAAGTTCTCGTTCAGCCCGGAGCCGGCGCGGCCGATGCATACGCCTTCATAGGCCTGCACGCGGGCGCGCTCGCCCTCGACGATCTTGACGTTGACGATCAGCGTATCGCCCGGCTGGAAATCCGGGGTCTGCTTGCCGGCGGATAGCTTCGCCATCTGTTCTTTTTCGATTTGCTTGAGCAAGTTCATGGCGAATTCTCCATCGGCTGCGCGGGCTTGGCGCCGTTCCGACCGGGGGCTAAACGGGTTGGCGCAGCTTCTACGCTAGTGCGCCGGTTTTGTCACCTGACCGTCAGGCACCGCGCGATCCGCCGCGCAAGCGCTGCAAAAAGGCGGTCCAGAGGTCGGGCCGTCGTTCGCGTGTCAGCCGCTCGGCCATAGCGCGGCGCCAAGCGGCAATTTTGGCGTGATCGCCCGAGAGTAGAACCTCGGGGATCGGCTGACCCTCCCAAAGCTGCGGCCGGGTATATTGCGGGTATTCGAGCAGCCCTTCGGCGAAGCTCTCCTCGGCGGCGGAAACCGGCGCACCCATGACGCCGGGCAGTAGTCGCACACAGGCGTCAATGAGCGCCATGGCCGCGATTTCGCCGCCCGAGAGCACGTAGTCGCCGATCGATACTTCTTCCAGGCTGCGCCCCCCGATCACCCGCTCGTCGATGCCCTCGAAGCGACCGCAGATCAGGAGCACGCCCGGCCCGGCGCAGAGCGCCTCGACCCGCGCTTGGGTGAGAGGTACGCCGCGCGGCGATAGCAGCAGGCGGGGCCGCGTGTCCGCGGCGGTTGCATCGATGGCGCGCGCCAGCACGTCCGGCTTCATCACCATGCCGGCGCCGCCGCCAGCGGGCGTGCCGTCGACGCTGCGATGCTTGTCACTTGCGAAATTCCGGATATCGACGATTTCGAGCGCCCACAGGCCTGACGCCAGCGCCTTGCCGGCAAGGCTTGAGCCGAGGGGCCCCGGAAACATTTCCGGAAAGATCGTCAGAACACTCGCCCGCCACACCATCACCCGCTCCCCTTGCGGGAGAGGGCTAGGGCAGGGGGTTCAAACGCGAGGCGGAGCAAATTACCCCCCTCCCGAGCGTTTCGCGGTCGGCCTCCCCCTCAAGGGGGGAGGCATCTTGGTCTCGCTTGCGGGAAGCTCAACAACGACACGCCCGTTCGCGACGTCCACCTCCGGCACCGTCGCGGCATCGAACGGCAGCAATTGGGTCTCGCCGCCGTGCGCCGGCCGCACCTCGATGATTTCGCCGGCACCGAAATTATGTAACGCGACCACCGTGCCAAACTCTTTGCCGGCGCGGTCGACGGCGCGGAGCCCGATCAGGTCGGCGTGATAATATTCGTCCGGCGCCTGCGGCTCCGGCAGGCGTTCGCGCGGGACGTAGAGCTTCGTGTTCACAAGCTGCTCAGCGGCATTGCGGTCGGCGACGCCGGCGAGTTTGGCGACAAGACTGTTCGCGGCTGCGCGCAGCGTCTCGATGGTGATGACG
>DASZCJ010000202.1:0-3297 GCA_035943155.1 Xanthobacteraceae bacterium
CACGACCACCCCGATCACCACGCCTTCGCGGAGGAGCGGCACGCCCAAGATGGTGCGATAGCCTTTGTGACCTATCGCGGTCAGCGTGTATTCAGGGTCACTTAGAACGTCGGCAACCTGAATTGTACGCCCTTCAAGCGCCACACGGCCGGTGACGGAGCCGCGGTTTGGCGCAAGTGGATTCTGTTTGAGCCACTCGACTTGTTCGGGATGGGCGTCTATGGCGGCAGCAACGTGATAGCGCCCGGTTTCGGTGAGCCGCAGGATATAGGCCTGCTCGGAGCCGCAAAGCCGCTGCGCCGTTTTAGTGATGGTATCGAGCACCGGCTGTACATTCGACGGTGAACGAGAAATGACTTCTAGCACATCGCTGATCGCGGTCTGGTATTCGAGGCTTTCCTTCAGTTCACGCCGCTGTCGCTGCTCGGCCTCGAACAGCCGCACGTTTTCGATGGCGATTACCGCTTGATCGGCAAATGTCTGAACCAGCTCGATCTGTTTAGCGGTGAATGGCCGCACAGTGGACTGCGTCAACGCGATTACGCCGATTGGAATCCCCTCGCGTAGCATGGGGACCCCGAGCATGGTGCGATAGCTGCCGAGCGCGATGATGCCGCTCAGGTCGTAGTCCGGATCGGCTTGAACGTCTTCGACGTAAACGGTCTTCCGCTCAAGCAAGGTTCGGCCAACGACCGTTCCTCGACCGGGCTCGATGGCAACGGTCTCCAGAAACTTCTTGTTTTCGGAATATTCCTTGAATCGGCTGGACACCCCGTAGCTGGCGGCCAAGCGATAGGCGCGATCCCGAGGCCGCCAAATGTTCGCCATCTCCGCTTCACACAGCCGAGCCGCCGATTTCACCAAAGTGTCGAGCACCGTCTGCAAATCGAAAGTCGAGCGACTGATGACCCTGAGCACTTCGGCAGTGGCAGCCTGCTGCTCCAGCGCTCCATCCCGCTCGCGAGCAAGTCGCGCCAGCTCCGTTTCCTCGCCGGCAGAAGAAACGCTGTGACTGCGCACAGCTTTCGCCTTGCCGCGCTTCGGCATTGCCGCGCCGCGCCGCCGTGCTTTACCCAACTTGCTGCTTACTCTGGAGCGCCGTTTCATAAACTTGCTAACTGTGGACAGGCCATCATGCGATCAATCTACACCCAAACATCGCCGGATGTGAGTTCCACGAAGATGCTCTATCGACGCCGTAAAAACGGGCGGCCATTCGATCTTAAAGCTTGGCTTGCAGCCGGCGCACGAAATCGGACAGACCGACCTGGCGTTCGCGCTTGAGCCGCTCGGCGGCAAGGATGGCGCGCAATTCGGCAAAGGCTTCGCGCTTGTCGCGATTGACGATGACGTAATCGTATTCCGGCCAATGGCTCATTTCGCCGGCCGCTTTGGCCATGCGCGAGCCGATCACCGTCTTGCTGTCCTGGGCGCGCCGCTTAAGCCGGCGCTCCAGCTCTTTCGCGGTCGGCGGTAGAATAAATACGCTGACCAGATCGGTGCGCGCTTTCTCGCGCAGTTGCTGCGTGCCTTGCCAATCGATGTCGAACAAAACATCGCGGCCCGCGTGCAAAGCCTTGATCACCGGCGCGCGCGGTGTGCCATAGCGATGGCCGAACACTTCAGCCCATTCCAGAAGTTCGCCACGGGCGACCATATCGTTGAAGCGACCGGGATCGATGAAATAATAATCGCGGCCGTCGATTTCGCCGCGGCGCTTTGGCCGGGTGGTCACCGAGATCGACAGCTCGACTTTGCGATCCACGCGCAGCAGCAGGCGCGACAGCGTCGTTTTGCCGGCGCCCGATGGCGAGGACAGAACCAGCATCAGCCCGCGACGCGCGATTTTGTTGTTTTGATTTCGCGTTGCCGGTCCCATGGCTATTCCACGTTCTGGACCTGCTCGCGAAATTGTTCGACCGCCGCCTTAAGCTCCAAACCGATATTGGTGAGCTCGACGTCATTCGCCTTGGCGCACAGCGTATTGGCTTCGCGATTAAACTCCTGGGCCAGAAAATCGAGGCGCCGGCCGATCGGCCCGCCCGCTTTGATGAGATGCCGGGCGGCGGCCGTATGGGCGGCAAGGCGGTCAAGCTCCTCGCGCACGTCGGCCTTGGTCGCAATCATGATCGCTTCCTGATGCAGCCGGTCGGGGTCGAACCGTTCCGATTGGGCGAGCAGCACGGCGATCTGATCGGCGAGGCGCGCGCGAATCGCATCAGGCCGGCGCCCCGGCGCGCGCTCGGCGCGCTCGGCCAGCGCGGCCATTTCGTCGAGCCGGAGCGCCAGCACGCGGCCGAGCGCGGCGCCTTCGCTGCGGCGCATCTCGGCGAGAGCCGCGATAGCGCCAGCAAAACCCGCAATCACCGCGCTTTCGGCGGCGCGCCGCTGGTCTTCATTTTCCTCGGCGCCGGCGATTTCGATCACGCCTTTAAGAGCCAATAGGCCATCGAGCGAAGGCGGTGAGGCCTCGACCTTCGTCCCGAATTGACGCACCGCGGCCAGGATTGCGTCGAGGACGGCGGTGTTGACTCGGACCGTTGGCACCGCGCCGCTGCGTTCCACGGTCAGATTCGCCTGCACCGAACCTCGCGTCAGCGTCTCGGCGACCCGGGCGCGGACCGGAACTTCGATTGCATCCCAGCCGGGCGGCGTCCGCACCCGCAGATCAAGCCCTTTGCCGTTGACGGATTTTATCTCCCAGGCCCAGGCATAAGGACCGGACACCCCATCGCCGCGAGCAAACCCGGTCATGCTCGAAAGCGCCATGAAGCCTAACCCCGCCAGCAATCGTGAACAACGCGCCCGAACTTAGCGGTGGCGCTTCACGGTCACAAGCATTGGGCTTGATCGAATTGCCGACAGTTCAGTGGGCTGCTGGCAGACGAGGTTTAGACGTAGCGCGGGAAGGCGCCGACGACGGCGCAGCCACAGTGGCGGGCGCCGATGGTGCTGCCATCTGATCTTCGACCGGGACCTGGTCCTTCTGATCGGATTCGATCGACCGCAACCGCGTGACGTTTCTCTGATGCTGCTCGTAGGTTTCAGCAAAGACATGGCCGCCGGTGCCATCGGCGACAAAATACAATTCGCGCGTACGCGCCGGATTAGCAGCCGCTTCCAGCGAAGCCCGGCCAGGATTGGCGATGGGCCCGGGAGGTAAGCCGTCGATGACGTAAGTATTGTATGGCGTCGGTTGTTCGATTTCGCTTTTCATGATCGGGCGTCCGAGCGTGCCCTTGCCGCCCACCAGCCCATAAATGATTGTCGGATCGGACTGCAGCCTCATCTTTTGCT
>DASZCJ010000203.1:0-2044 GCA_035943155.1 Xanthobacteraceae bacterium
GTTCAGGAGAATATCACCACCTTCATCCAGCAACTTGAAGCCAGCAATTTCTGAGACGAGGCGACGAGCGAACTTAACCTCTGCGACGAGCACGGCCGGTTTGGTTTCCTCCAGATCGGCCCTTTTCGAATCGCCGCTGAGCGCAGCTACGGCGGAATGTCCGCAATTGATGTCGTGGACGGCGTTCGACCTAATCGGCAGTTTTGCCGGGAAGTGTGGAGAGGAGGACACGATGGAGGGTATTGCGGTGATCGGCCTCGACCTGGCTAAGTCGGTGTTTCAGGTTCACGGGATTGATGCGCAGGGCATGGTGGTTGTGCGGCGGCGGCTGACCCGGGCCAAGTTGCTGCCGTTCTTCGCCGACTTGCCGCGCTGTCTTGTCGGGATGGAGAGTTGCGCCAGCGCCAACCACTGGGCGCGCGAGCTGGCGGCGCTCGGCCATGAGGTGCGGCTGATACCGCCGCGCTACGTGAAGCCTTACGTGAAGCGGTCGAAGAACGATGCCGCGGATGCTGAAGCGATCTGCGAGGCGGTCACGCGGCCGACAATGCGCTTTGTCGGAGCAAAGTCGCCCGAACAGCAGGGCGTTCTGGTCGTGCATCGCACTCGGCTAATGCTGACGCGGCAGCGGACCCGGATCGGCAATGCGATCCGCGGACACCTCGCCGAGTTTGGGATAATCGCTCCAGTGGGTCGGCAGGGTCTCGATCGCTTGATCGCAGCGATCGGCGATGACAGCGGCCTTAGCCTGCCGCCTTATGCACGGGCCAGTCTGGCCATGCTGGTGGATCAGTATCAGCTGGTGGTTGCGAACCTGCTCGAGACCGACCGGATGATCCGTGCCGACAGCCGATCGAGCGAGCTCGGGCGCCGACTGCAGGAGATCCCCGGCGTCGGGCCGCTAGTCGCGAGTGCGCTGGTCGCGAGCGTGCCAGACCCACATGTGTTCAAGACCGGGCGGTGCCTCTCGGCCTGGCTGGGGCTGGTACCGCGCCAGCACTCGTCGGGCGGCAAGGAACGCCTCGGCGGAATCACCAAGGCCGGTGACACCTATTTGCGAACCATGCTGTTCGTCGGCGCGATGGCGGTCATCCGCCATGCCGAGCGGTACGGCACGCGCAAGCCATGGCTGATCAAGTTGCTGGGCCGCCGCACGCCGCGGGTCGCGGCCATCGCGCTGGCCAACCGCATCGGCCGGATCGCGTGGGCGCTGATGACGAGCGGCGAACGCTACCACGAGCCGGCAGTCGCATGAGCTAAGGCGCAAGGCGCAAAACGAAGTTGGCAAGAGCAGGAGACTGACTGACGCAAAGCTGCCCACTGGCGGGACCGATGATCCGGGAAAACCCACTTACGACCCGGCGCTCTTAAAGCGCGTGCAATTGGTCGGGACCCAGGCTCAGCGGACAAGGCATCATGGCCAGCGGCACATGGAAGCGCCGCATCAACAGGTCGAAGACATCGCCGCATCCCAACACCGCAGTCGCAGCGTCACAAACTGAACTTGCTAACGGAGCGCCGTCCAGACAGGGCCGGAATCGGACATAACGCTAATGTCGCATTTGGATCGAAAGCGGTCAGGTCCGGAAAGCGTGGAAAGCGGCCGTCATCGGTTCAAGCGAATTGTTCGTTCCCGTCGAAGCAACCCCCGCGGGACTTGCTCGCATTTGTTGAGCGTTGCAGTTATTATGAGTGCGGAAGCGAGGTGACCATGTTAAAACTCCTTCTCATCGCCGCAGCCTTGTCAGTCGTACCCGCACCCATTCTTGCGCAAATCACGATTGTGGACATCCCAACGAAAGTCGTGCCGACCAAGGTTGGCTCGAAGAGCGATCTGGACAATCTTGAATGTCGTTCCGAGGACACCCTCGGTAGCCGCCTCGAGAGACACCAGGTCTGCATGACGAAGCAACAATGGTGGTCATACGAGCTGGAAGCCAAGAACAGGGTCTACGACTGGCAGCGCATCGGGTTTAACGTCAGCCACTGATCGCCCCTGCATAGATCCGGTGGATGCCCCGCGTGGATTCGAACCACGATTGAC
>DASZCJ010000204.1:0-5864 GCA_035943155.1 Xanthobacteraceae bacterium
GCCGATATCGACGCCCTCGATCTCGTCTTTCTTGCCGCGTTCGCTGGTGACGCTGACGATTTCGATACGGCTGCTTTCGCCAAGGATCGGGATCGCGTCGGCAACAGCGCGCGCGGCGGTGCGGCTGCCGTCCCAGCAAATCATAACGTTGCCACTTTTGAATGGCGCCTTCTGAATGTATGGCACCATAATAATCGGGCGGCCGGATTCGAATAATGTGGTTTCGCCGATGATCTGCTCCATCGTGCTCATTTCCGGCTGGGCCTGTCCGACGATGGCGAGATCGAAGTGCCGCGCCATGCGGGCAAACTGGTCGCCGGCTCCGGTGAGGCTGGCAGTCAACATTTGAGGTTCGGCAGAAATCCCGGCACGGTCGGTCGCGGCGGTGAAATCCTTGATGGCGGCTTCCGCCGCCGTTTCGTTGTCGGCACGCTGGCTTTCGATCACGTCGGCGGGGATGTAGCCCGTGCCGGAGATGGGGACGATGGGATCGTAGATGAAAGCAATGCCGGTCAGGTGCGCTTGCAAGGCGGCGGCGACCGATACTGCATAATTACCAACGGTGCTGTCGTTCTTGGTGACGCTCAGATTGACGATAATGTCTTTGATCATGATCGCGTCTCCGGTCTGATGAAGTTATTTTCTGATGAAGCTATTTTAAGCTACCCGCCGTCATTTTGTGTCGGATTATTGTGCTGGCTCCAATCTATTTCTTGATGTCGCCGTTGGCATCGAATTGCTTGAGATAGGCCCACAGATTGTCGATCTCCTGCGGATTGGTAATTCCGGCGAAGGCCATTTTGGTCCCCGGGATCTTGGCTTGCGGGCTCCTGATATAGTCTTTGAATGTCGCCTCGTTCCATACCAGCCCTGAATTCTTGTTGGCTTCGGAATAATTGAAGCTTGCCACCGCCCCGGCATGGCGGCCGTCGATCCCGTTAAGCGCGGGTCCGACCTTGTTTTCCGCGCCGGGACCGATGGCATGGCACGGCAAGCACTTATTAAACGAGCGTTGGCCTTTCTCGACATCTTGCGCTGCGACTTTTTGCAACATCGCGGGAAGCGCAGTCGCTGCAATCAATGTGGCAGCCGCCAGCAACGTTCTTTTCATCCGTTTTTCCTTGTCGCTAGTGTCCAACTGCATGACGAGTGCTGACATGACATGCGCTGAAAGAGCTGTTCAAGCGAGCCGGGCGCGGCATGTCAACGCCGGCCGAAATGCTATATCCGCCTGCTGATGCTTCTTTTGCCGCGCAGCGAAGGTCTGCGCCCATACCGCCAAATCCTGCGCAAAGGGCTATAATGTAGCCGGAAGCGCGTTAGAGGGTCCGATGTCGCTCTTGATGCCGCAATCCGATGCCGCTGTCCTTGAGCGCCGCGCCGAAATCGTCGCGGCGCTCAAGCGCATGGTGCAGGGGGAGGGCGTGATTGCTTCGGATGAGGCGATGCGGCCGTTCGAGAGTGATGGTCTGACGGCTTATCGCCAGCTGCCGATGGTGGTCGTGCTGCCGGAAACGACAGCACAGGTTGCGACTATCCTCGGTTACTGCCACCGCGAAGGCATCAAAGTGGTGCCGCGCGGCGCCGGCACCTCGCTTTCCGGCGGCGCCTTGCCGCTTGGCGATGGCGTGCTGCTTGGTCTCGCCAAGTTCAATCGCATCCGCGAGATCGACTACGACAACCGAGTCGCGGTGGTCGAACCGGGCGTTACTAATCTGGCGGTGTCGCAAGCGGTCGAGGCGGCCGGGTTTTATTACGCGCCCGATCCGTCATCGCAAATCGCCTGCACCATCGGCGGCAATGTCGCGGAAAATTCCGGCGGCGTACATTGCCTCAAATACGGTATGACGACCAACAACGTTCTGGGCTGCGAGCTGGTGCTGATGACTGGCGAGATCGTGCGGCTGGGCGGCAAGCATCTCGATTCCGGCGGCTACGATCTCATGGGCATTGTCACCGGGTCCGAAGGCCTGCTCGGCGTCGTCACCGAGGTGACGGTGCGGATCCTCAAACGGCCGCAAACGGCGCGCGCGGCAATCATCGGCTTTGCCGCTTCCGAAGACGGCGGCGAATGCGTCGCCAAGATCATCGGCGCCGGCATCATTCCAGGCGGCATGGAAATGATGGACCGGCCGGCCATCCACGCGACCGAGGAGTTCGTTCATGCCGGCTATCCGCTCGACGTCGAGGCTTTGTTGATCGTCGAGCTGGATGGGCCGGCGGCCGAGGTCGATCACCTGCTCGAACGCGTCCAGGACATTGCCAGGCAATGTCGCGCGATGACTTGTCGCGTTTCCAACTCGGAAGAGGAGCGGCTGTTGTTCTGGGCCGGGCGTAAGGCCGCTTTTCCCGCGGTCGGCCGCATCTCCCCCGATTATTACTGCATGGACGGCACCATACCGCGGGCGAAACTGCCGCTGGTGTTGCGCCGCATGCAGGAATTGTCGACGAAATATGGATTGCGTTGCGCCAATGTGTTTCACGCCGGCGACGGCAATCTGCATCCGCTCATCCTCTACGACGCCAACAAGCCGGGCGAACTCGAGCGCGCCGAGCAGTTCGGCGCCGATATTTTGCGGCTGTGCGTCGAGGTCGGCGGCGTGTTGACCGGCGAGCACGGCGTCGGCGTGGAGAAGCGCGATTTGATGCCGACCATGTTCTCGGAGACCGATCTCAACCACCAGCAGCGGCTCAAATGCGCCTTTGACGACAAGAGCCTGCTCAATCCCGGCAAGGTATTCCCGACTTTGCACCGCTGCGCCGAACTCGGCCGCATGCACGTGCATGCAGGGCGGGTCGCATTTCCCGAGCTTCCGCGGTTTTGAAACCTCGCAATGTGCAATCAAACGCGGCCATGAAATTCGGTCTCTTCACGTCGGCGCAGGCGAATAGCGGGGACGTGGGTCCGGAGAGCGGGCAAGGTTTTCGCGACTATCTCGATTTCAACGTCGCGGCCGAGCGGCTCGGCTTCCAGTCGAGCTTTTCGGTCGAACATCACTTTACCGGCTGGAACCAGGTTTCCTCGACGCTGATGCTGTTGACCGCGCTCGCCATGCGCACGACGCGGCTGCGGCTCGGCTCGGCGGTGATGGTGTTGCCCTGGCACAATCCCGTGCTGCTTGCTGAAGAGGCGGCGACGCTCGATCTGATCTCCGGCGGCCGGCTCGATCTCGGCATCGGCAAGGGCTATCGGCATAGCGAGTTTCAAGGATTCCAGATCGCGCCCGAAGAGGCCGAGGCGCGCTTCGACGAGGCGCTTGCGATCATGATCCGCGCCTGGACCGAGCGCCGCCGCTTTTCGCATCGCGGCCGGTTCTGGCACTTCGAAGACATCGTGGTCGAACCGCCGCCGGCGCAAAAACCGCACCCACCGCTTTGGGTGGCGGCCGGCAGCGCCAATTCGATCCGCCGCGCGGCGGCGCGCGGCTTTAATCTGATCCTCGACCAATATGCCGGACCGCAGCGCATCGCCGAGCGCATCGCGCTCTACAAAGCCGAGCTTAAAGCGCATGGCCTTTCGTTTGATCCGATGCAGGTTGCGGTGGCGCGCCAAGTCTATGTCGCCAATGACGACGCCGACAAAGAGGCGGCGCTGCGGCGCCAGGCGGCCTACACCAAACGGACCGTTGAAGTATCACGCGCGCCTGCGCCCGCGCCCGGTAGCACAGCGGGCTCGCAAATCGGCTCTCATGTGCTCGCTTACGCCGACAGGCCGGGCGCCACCGAGAAGCACGCGCTTTACGGCACGCCGGAGGAAATCCGCCCCAAACTTGAAGAGCTGCGGCAAGCTGGAGCGGAATACGTCCTTCTGACATTCTCCGGCGGCGTGGCGCAGCTTCATCGCTTTGCGTACGAGGTCATGCCGTCATTTTCATGTCTTGGCGACCCGCCGCGGGCGGCCGAATGATGGCGCCGCGAATGTTGGTGTCGCAAATGTTTGGTGTTGCATGAGTGAGCAGCTGCGGGTGTGCGAGCCGAAGCACGTCGAAGAAGCGATCGCTTGGGCACTGGCGCAAGGCAAAACACTTGAACTGATTGGCTGCGGCACCAAGCGCGAGATCGGCCGCGCCGCGCAATGGGATGCGACGCTCGATCTTTCTGGGCTTGCCGGCGTCACGCTGTACGAGCCGGAAGAACTGGTGCTCTCAGCCAAAGCCGGCACGCCGCTCACGGCGATCAATGCGCTGGTCGCGCAACAACGCCAACAGCTTGTGTTCGAACCGATGGATTACGGCCCGCTATTGGACGGTGCGCCTGGCGCCGGCACGATCGGCGGCGCGATCGCCGCCAACCTGTCCGGCTCGCGTCGGATCAAAACCGGCGCGGCGCGCGATCATTTCCTCGGCTTTTCCGCTGTTTCCGGCCGCGGCGAGACGTTCAAATCGGGTGGCCGCGTGGTCAAGAACGTCACCGGCTACGACCTTTGCAAACTCATGGCAGGTTCGTGGGGCACACTCGCGGCGCTGACCGATGTCACGATCAAGACACTGCCGCGACCGGAGACGGAGCAATCGATACTCGTCATCGGCCTCAATGCGGCGCCCGCCGGCAAAGTCATGGCGGCGGCAATGGGTTCGTTTGCCGATGTCTCGGCTGCGGCGCATCTGCCGGCCGAGCTGGCGGCGGATGTGCCGGAGGCCGCGTCGGCCGGCGCTGCAATCACGGCGCTGCGGCTTGAAGGCGTTGCGCCCTCGGTCGTGCAACGCAAAGCCGTGCTGGAAAAGCTACTCGGCGCGTTCGGTTCGCTCGCAACCCTGCAAGACACAGCCTCGCGCGCGCTATGGCAGGCGGTGCGGGACGTAACGCCGTTTGCGGCCAAAGGACCACGCGGTCGCCAAGATATTTGGCGTATTTCGACGGCGCCGTCGCGGGGCGCGGATGTCGGCCGTACGCTTACTGACAAAGCGGGCGGTGAAATCCTCTATGATTGGGCCGGCGGCCTCGTTTGGGCGGCATTGCCACGCACCGACGACGCGCATGCGCCCCTGGTGCATGCAGCTGTCGCCAGCGCCGGTGGCCACGCCACACTCATTCGCGCCCCGGCCGCGGTCCGCGCCAAGGTCGACGTATTTATGCCGGAGCCGGCGCCGCTTGCGGCTTTGACACAGCGTGTGCGCAAAGGCTTCGATCCGCAGGGCGTGCTAAACCCCGGTCGCATGTGGGCAGGCGTATGAGACATAGAGCTCACGATGCAGACTAACTTCACCCTCGCGCAACTTGCCGATCCCGACGTCGCGGAATCGGAAAAAATCCTGCGCGCCTGCGTGCATTGCGGCTTTTGCACCGCCACCTGTCCAACCTATGTGCTCGATGGCAACGAACTCGATTCGCCGCGCGGGCGAATCTATTTGATCAAGGAGATGCTGGAGCATAACCGAGCGGCAACCGCCGAAGTCGCCATTCATATCGATCGCTGCCTGTCCTGCCTCGCTTGCATGACAACCTGCCCGTCGGGCGTGCATTACATGCATCTGGTCGATCATGCCCGCGCCCATATCGAGGAGACCTATCGGCGTCCGCTCGCCGAACGGCTCATGCGCTGGCTGCTGGCGACCGTGATGCCTTATCCACGGCGCTTTCAGTTCGCGATCCATGCAGCGTTATTTGCCAAGCCGTTGGCGCCGGTCGCCAAGGCCTTAAGACTCAAGGGGCTCGCTGCCATATTGCAATTGTCACCGTCGCAGCGGCCTCACAGGCCGCGGCCGGCGCAGACGTTTCCTGTGACGCCTGTATCGGGCCGAACAGCGCGCGTGGCGCTCCTCGCCGGCTGCGTCAATGACGTGCTGGCGCCGCAGCTTAACGACGCCGCGGTCCGCCTCCTCACGCGCCACGGTATCCAGGTCGTGGTGGGGCAAGGCGCCGGC
>DASZCJ010000205.1:0-2912 GCA_035943155.1 Xanthobacteraceae bacterium
ATGGTCGGTTCGCCAAATGCAATATTGAGCACGACATTCGCAGTCTTGCGGCCGACCCCCGGCAGGGCTTCCAGCGCCTCGCGATTGTGCGGAACCTCGCCGCCATGCTCGGCGATCAGCTTGTGTGACAGCGTGATCACATTCTTCGCCTTGGTGCGGTAAAGGCCGATGGTCTTGATCAGATCGCGCAGATGCGCCTCGCCGAGCTTGACCATTTTTTCCGGCGTATCGGCGAGCTCGAATAAAGCCGGCGTCGCTTTATTCACCCCCGCATCGGTCGCCTGCGCCGAAAGCACCACCGCGACCAAAAGCGTGAACGGATTGACGTGAGCCAATTCGCCGCGCGGCGTCGGATTGGCGGCGGCAAAGCGCCGGAACGCCTCGGCGATCTCCGCGGTTGTCCATTGCGGCAGTGCGCCGTGGGCAGCTTGGCGATCGCCGGCAAGGCGCGCCTTGACGCCTTTGACCCGGGCCGCACTGCCTTTGCGCGCCGCCGCAAGCCGTTGCTGGACGGTTTTGCGTGTCGGCGATTTCGGGAGCCTTATTTTTTTGGGCGTTTTCTTGGACATTGGAATTTTCGTATAATGGGCGCCATGAACTACGACAACAATTACGACAATAATTGCGACAATAACCGCAACGAACGTGATCCGCTCGACCCGAAAATCTTTTCGGCGATCATCACGCCGCACCGTTCGCTCGGTCCCAGAGGCTTCCTCATCTTCATGCTGTGCCTGGGCGGCTTAAGCTTCATCGCCGGCGTGATCTTTGTCTCGCTCGGCGCCTGGCCGGTGTTCGGTTTTTTCGGGCTCGACGTGCTGCTGGTCTATTTCGCGTTCCGCGCCAATTATCGCAGCGCGCGCGCTTACGAAGAGGTCACCGTCACCAGTTCGGAATTGACGGTGCGCAAGGTGAGTCACCGCGGCGGGGTGCGGCAATGGACGCTCAACCCCCTCTGGGTGCGGCTTGAGCGCATCGTGCACGCGGAATTCGGCATCGAACGGCTTTTCCTGGTTTCGCGTGGCCGGCGCCTGACGATTGCCGGCTTTTTGAGCCCGGCCGAAAAAGCAAGCTTCGCGCACGCGCTGACCAGCGCGCTCGGTGAGGCCAAGCGCGGACCGACGCGAACGACGATCCAGGGACCCTGAATTCAGGCCTCGCCGCAGCCCCTTATTTGGGCTCTGCTGTGATAGTAAAAACAGGCAGGAATCGGGTGGTTTGGCGCAATTTGTTGCCTTAGATCGGGAGCAGATGATGGAGGCCCCCATGTTATCGCCCGATCGCATTTTCCACTCGACTTCGTTGTCCGACGCCGCCGCCGATTACGAGGTGGTCCGGCGCGCCATCGGACATATTCGCGACCATTGGCGTGAGCAGCCGGAAATCGAGGCCATCGCCGAGGCCGCCGGCGTCACACCAACCGAACTGCACCACTTGTTCCGGCGCTGGGCCGGGCTGACGCCCAAAGCCTTTCTTCAGGCGCTCACCCTCGATGGCGCGCGGCAGCTGTTGCGCGATTCAGCAAGCGTGCTGGATGCAAGCTATGAGGTCGGGCTGTCCGGCCCCGGCCGCCTGCACGATCTGTTCGTCACACACGAAGCCATGTCGCCGGGCGAATGGAAATCCGGCGGCGAAGGCCTGACCGTGCATTTCGGCTTTCATCCCTCGCCGTTCGGCAAGGCGCTGGTCATGGCGACCGACCGCGGGCTTGCTGGCCTTGCCTTTGCCGATGCCGGCGAGGAACAAGCCACGCTGGCCGATATGAAACGGCGCTGGCCAAAGGCGGATTACATCGAGAATACTGCGCGCACGGCGCCAGTCGCCCAGCGCGTCTTCGACTCGCGGCAATGGCGCCAAGAGCAGCCGCTTCGCGTCGTGCTGATCGGCACCGATTGGGAAGTGCGAGTCTGGGAAGCGCTTCTGCGCGTCCCAATGGGACGGCTCACCACCTATTCAGGCCTCGCTGGAAAAGTTTCGACCCCTGCCGCCGCGCGCGCGGTCGGCGCCGCGGTCGGGAGAAACCCGATTGCTTTCGTCGTGCCGTGCCATCGCGTGATCGGCAAAGCGGGCGAGCTGACCGGCTATCACTGGGGCCTCACCCGCAAGCGCGCGATGCTTGGCTGGGAGGCCGGTCAAGTGACGCTCGCGGCATAGCGCGACATTGGAATTGGATTAAGCCGCGAGATCCTGCTTGTTGGCGACAGTGGAATCGGCGTTGAGCCGATAGATCAGCGGCACGCCGGTTGCCAGTTCGCGCTTGACGATTTGCTGCGGCGATAATTTTTCCAGCACCATGACGAGCGCGCGTAGCGAATTGCCGTGCGCAGAGATGAGCACGTTATCGCCGTTGAGCACACGCGGCAGAATTTCCTGAATGTAATAGGGCAAGACGCGCGCGGCGGTGTCCTTGAGACTTTCGCCGCCGGGCGGCGCGACGTCATAGGACCGCCGCCATAAGAGCACCTGCTCGGCGCCCCACTTCTTGCGCGCATCGTCTTTGTTCAAGCCGGACAGATCGCCATAGTCGCGCTCGTTGAGCGCCTGGTCCTTGAATACCGGGATGCCAACCTGCTCCATCTCCTCAAGGGTAAGATCGAGCGAACGCTGCGCGCGAATAAGCGCCGAGGTAAAACCGACATCGAAGCGGATGCCTTGCGCTTTGAGTTTGCGACCGGCGGCGCGCGCTTCTTTGATGCCGTTTTCGGTGAGATCGACGTCGCGCCAGCCGGTGAACAGGTTTTTCAGGTTCCACTCGCTCTCGCCGTGGCGCACGAGCACGAGAATTCGCTCACCCCTGCTTTAAGCTCCATCAAACGTCGCGCAGGCCGAGAACGTCGGCCATCGAATAAAGTCCCGGCTTCTTGCCGCGCGCCCATAATGCGGCATGCAGCGCGCCACGGGCGAAGATCATG
>DASZCJ010000206.1:0-2562 GCA_035943155.1 Xanthobacteraceae bacterium
TTTCCGTCGCGCGCGTCGAGCCCCACCGCGATACGATCGGGATAGGCGCGCGCGGCGTCTTGGACGAGCGCCGGATCGCGCACCGCCGCAGTGCCGATGATCACGCGCGCGATCCCCTTGCCGAGCCAAGCGTCGATTGTCGTGCGGTCGCGGATGCCGCCACCGAGCTGCACCGGAATTTTCAGCGCGGCGAGAATGCGCTCGACCGCCGTGGCATTGACCGGTTTGCCGGCAAAGGCGCCGTCGAGATCGACCAGGTGAAGATAAGTGAAGCCTTGCTGCGCGAAGTCGCGCGCTTGCGCCGCGGGATCGCGGCTGAAAACAGTCGCACGCGCCATATCCCCTTGCTGCAGGCGCACGGCCTCGCCGTTCTTGAGGTCGATGGCGGGAAACAGGATCACGGCTTCCACTTCAAAAAATTGGCAATCAGCGCCAGCCCGAGCTTTTGGCTCTTCTCAGGATGAAACTGCGTGCCGACGATATTGTCGCGTCCGACAATCGCGGTGATCGGCCCGCCATAATCGGCGTCGGCGATCAAATCCTGCGGCTGCGACGGATTGAGCGCGAAGGAGTGCACGAAATAGGCGTGCAGTCCCTGCGGCCCGAGCGGCAATCCCTCGACCAGTGGATGCGGGCGCAACACGTTAAGCGTATTCCATCCCATGTGCGGGATTTTCAATTTGGCATCGTGCGGCGTGATCCGATCAACCTCGCCGGCGATCCAACCGAGGCCTTCGACCACCTCGTATTCGCGCCCGCGTTCGGCAAGAAGCTGCATGCCGACGCAAATGCCGAAAAACGGTCGCCCGTTGCCGCGCACCGCTTGTTTGAGCGCTTCAACCATACCGGACACCGCACCGAGACCTCGACGACAATCGGCAAAAGCGCCGACGCCCGGCAGAACGACACGATCGGCGCGCGATACCATATCCGGATCGCGCGTCACCACGATCGGCTGATCCAATCCGGCCTCATGGGCCGCGCGCTCGAAGGCTTTCGCCGCCGAATGCAGATTGCCCGAGCCGTAATCGATAATGGCAACGCTCACCGATGCGCTGCCGGTTCGGGAAACAGCCCGATTATGCCGGTTTGCTCGGCAGGCGGCGCGGGCGGAGCTGGCGGCGCAGATCTAGGAGAGGTAGAGGCGGCGTGGCTAGCGGGGGTCTGGCGTATCCAGGCGTCGAAAAAGCGCCGCTCTGCATCTTCGAGATCGTCGCCGGTGACCACGCCGAGATTGCGCCAGTTCCGTCGGGCGAGCTTGAAACGCCGCAGCGTGCCCGCCTCAAGCCCGACGAGAAGGGAGATCAAGAGGCCAACGACAACAATTGTGAAGACCGAAGCGCCGAGCGCGCGCAACGCAACGTCCACCGCCGCCGAGATCAGCAGATAAATCGCAAGCACAAGCCACAGCCGATGCCGCAGCATCCACAATGGGCTAAACAGAAAAGCCCACCAGGAAAAGCCATCGCGCACGAAGACAAGCCGGAAGGGATCGCCTGCCGCATCCGCAGCGCCAAGCGGCGGTTGATGAACGGTATAGACAGACATTTGACCGATCTTTCAGCAGCACTTGCTGCACTATCCTTGGAAACTCTCGCCTCTGGAAACTCTGGCTTTCGGGGCCAGCGTTTAGTTGCCGAGCCTGCCCTTGGTGGACGGCACCTCGTGCGCTGCGCGCGGGTCGATGGCAACGGCGGCGCGCAACGCGCGGGCCAGACCTTTGAAACAGGATTCGGCAATGTGGTGGTCATTGCCACCATAGAGCGTGGCGACGTGCAGCGTTACGCCGGCGTTCGTTGCGAAGGCGCGAAACCATTCTTCGACCAGTTCGGTATCGAACGGCCCCACTTTGGCGCGCCCGAATTCAACCTTGAACACTAGGAACGGCCGGCCGGAAATGTCGATCGCGACGCGGGTGAGCGCCTCGTCCATCGGCACGTGTACGTCGGCATAGCGTGTGATGCCTTTCATATCGCCGAGCGCCTGCTTTAGCGCCTGGCCGAGCGCGATGCCGACGTCCTCGGTCGTGTGGTGCTGATCGATGTGCAGATCGCCCTTGGCTTTGACGTGGACATCGATACGCGAATGCCGAGCCAGCAGATCGAGCATGTGATCGAGAAAGCCGATTCCGGTCGCAATCGACGAGGTGCCGGTGCCGTCGAGACCGATGGCGACCTCGACGTCGGTTTCCTTGGTTTTGCGCGCGACCGCGCCCTTGCGCATTTTACTCTCCAGGTCGCTTGTCCTGCCGCTAATTCGGCCTCGATTGCGGGCCTTTTATCAGGGCCGCCGCCTGCTCGCCAATGGCGACATCGCGCATTTGCATTGGCGGCGGTCAACTCTTAAATCATGCTTTAAGTAAAGGCTTTCCAGCCCAGGCCTTCGAACCCGGTTTATCCTTTATCCAACGATGTCATCGGCAGAAACAGGCCAAGCCGGCCCATGGCACGGCAGCACATGGCACGGCACGACTATCCTGACGGTCCGTAAGGACGGGGTGGTCGCGATCGGCGGCGACGGACAGGTCTCCGTCGGGCAGACCATTATCAAGGCCAACGCCAA
>DASZCJ010000207.1:0-18369 GCA_035943155.1 Xanthobacteraceae bacterium
TTTGCCACCCGCCCGACGCTCAACACCTATGCCGCCAAGCGCCAAGATCTGCTTGCAATCGCCAACGATCTGTTCGATGTCGTCGGCAAGGGAGCGGTCAAAGTCCCGGTCAATCAAAAATACCCGCTGCGCGATGCGGTCAAAGCGCATCGCGATCTGGAAGGGCGCGCCACCACCGGGTCTTCGATCCTGATACCGTGACCATCTCCTGCCGCGGGCCCATGGTGCCATGAAGATTTGGGCCGCATGAAAATTTGGGGCTATTGGGCCACGCTGGGCTGGAGCATTCTGGCTTTCCTGGCGGGGCAGTTTGTCGGCTTCGGCGCCCTCCTATGGCTGCGCAGAGGCGATTGGGACTCGCTCCTGCTGACTTCTTTTGACGGCGTGCTCGTCACCATCTTCATCGTTCTCTCCAATCCGATCATGATCGCAATGCTCGCGATTGCGGCTTGGCTTGCTCGGGCCGATCTGACGGAATATTTCGCATTAAAGTGGCCGTCACCGGGCGAACTGGGGCTCGCCGTCGTGTTGTTGGTCGCACTAATCGCCACCGGTGACGCACTGTTATACTTCACCGGCCGCGATCTGGTGACCTCGTTCCAGTTGCAGTCCTATACGACGGCGACGGCGGCAGGTTGGCTTCCCGCGATGCTCGCAGCCGCCATCGTCGTTGCGCCGGCAGGCGAAGAGGCAATGTTTCGTGGATTTTTGTTCCGCGGTTGGGTGCGTTCGCCGCGTTCCGCTTGGCCCGCGATCGTCGTGATCTCGCTGCTCTGGGCTATCCTGCACATCCAGTATGACTGGACCGGCATGCTGCAGATTTTTGTCATCGGTTTATTCCTCGGCTGGATACGCTGGCGCAGTGGCTCGCTCGCGCTGACATTTTTGCTGCATGCGCTGTTCAATCTGGAAGGCACCTTAGAAACGATAGCCGTTGTGCATTTCGCGAAGTGAGCATCAATTGGGCCGTAGAAGGGCGGATAAAGTTCCGCTCATGACGAACCGAAAATGCGATTCAACGCCGCAATGGTACTGCTGGTTGGCCGTCCGCCCGGTTCGAGTTGCTGACGCGGCAACCCGATCACTGGTTCGGCAAACCGCGCGATGGCGTCCACGGTGTCGTCGAGCGGCACCGGCGAGCCTGGTGTTTCACTGACGATGATCGCAAGAACGGACATGTCGCGGCGGAACAACGCATCGAGTGCGGTGAGCGTGTGGCTGATCGTGCCGAGATAGGAGCCGACGACCAGGATAAGCGGAAGTTGCAGCGCCATCATGACATCGAGGACGGTACGTTGCTCGTCGAGCGGAACCATGATGCCGCCGACGCCCTCCACTAGCAGAATCTCGCGGCGATCCTCGATGGCCGATTTGCAGAAAGCCACAACCTCATCCACCTCGATGCGCCGGCCTTCGCGGCGAGCAGCGAGGTCCGGCGAAATCGCGGCGCGAAACCGCCAAGGTGAAATGCATTCGATGTTTTGCAGCGTGACGGGAAAGCCGAGCGCCTCAAGTAAAATACCGGGATCGCTAGCGGCGGGCTGATCGGGGTCAAATCCGCTGACGACCGGTTTGATCGCGTCAACCGAGCGGCCGATCTGGCGCAAATGCCGAATAAGCGACGCGGCGACGAAGGTTTTTCCGACATCCGTTCCGGTCCCGGTTATGAAAATCGCGGTCACCGGATCAACGCCTTAAAACGTGCGACCGCACCAGCTCGGCGAGCCGCGCAATATCGCGCTCGTCGTGCTGTGCGGTAAAAGCAAAGCGCAGCCGCGCGGTACCGGCCAGCACGGTGGGCGGACGGATCGCGACGACAAGAAAACCGTTGTCGCAAAGGCGATCGGATGCCGCCAGCGCCGCAGCGGCGTCCCCGACGATCACCGGAACGATAGCGCTTTGAGCGTCGGGCAGATTAAGCGCGCGCGTGAAGAGGCGCGCCTTTCGCAACGGCTCGGCGGCGTAGACCGGGTCGCGCTCGATCACCTCGAGAGCGGCAATCGCCGCGGCGACCAGAGCCGGCGGCAGGCCGGTCGAGTAGATAAAAGTGCGCGCCCGTGTGCGCATAAGATCGATCACGGCGCGTGACGCGCACAAATATCCGCCGTAACCGCCGATCGCCTTGGACAGCGTTCCCATCTGCAGTGGCACGGCAATAGGCGAATGCGCAGCGCCGTTGACGAAAGTAGAACCGCGGCCGCCGCCGATCACGCCGAGCCCATGCGCATCGTCGCTGAGCAACCAAGCGTCGAAGCGCTGTGCCAGCTGCGATAGCGCGCCGAGCGGCGCAATGTCCCCGTCCATCGAAAAGACGCCGTCGGTGGCGATGAGCGCTCGTTTTTTTGCACCGCGATGTGCCGCCAGGATTTCTTCCGCGTGGCTCGGGTCACCGTGGCGGTAGCGTTGAATCTTCGCGCCGCTTAACTTGGCGCCGGCGTGAATGCAGGCGTGTGAAAGCTCATCCATGACGATCAGATCGTCTGGGCCGACCAAGGCCGGAATGATGCCGGTATTGGCGAGATAACCGGAACCGAAGACACAGGCAGCCTCGGTGCCCTTGAGCCCCGCCAAACGCATTTCGAGCTCTGCATAAAGCGGGTGATTGCCGGTAACCAGCCGCGATGCGCCGGCGCCGACGCCGTAGCGTTTCGTCGCCTCGATGGCCGCCGCAATGACCTGCGGATGTTGACTGAGATTGAGGTAGTCGTTGCAGGAGAACGACAGCAGGCGACGCCCGTCGCGCTCGACCCAAATTCCTGTTCGCGCGGTGACCGCAGGCGTGCGGCGAAGCTGCGCGCCTTCGAGCGCAGCGAGTTTGTCGACGGCAAATTCTTCCAGCGAACGCATCGGCTTCCCGCTTACCTTTCAAACGAAGGTGACCTCGGCAGCGCCGGGAGGCACAATGGTGGCCGCTACAGCGTGCCCCGCAAAAGCGGCTTACCAATTTTAGGAAGAGATCATCCTCAACCGTAATCCAGGGCCTTAGGCTCTGCCTCCATGAAAGCGCCGAATGCCCGGCAACGCCAGCGAAAACAAGGGTCTAGCGCAACCAAATCCTGCCTGGTACGCGGCCGGGCTCGAGCACGTCTGGCTGCCCTATGCCCAAATGAAAACGGCGCCCCCGCCGCTTGCCGTCGCGGCGACGCGGGGCAGCCGGATCGTACTGGCTGATGGACGCGAATTGATCGATGGCATCGCGTCGTGGTGGACCGCGTGCCACGGCTACAATCATCCGCATATCCGCGCGGCCGTTGAGCGTCAGCTCGCGACCATGCCGCATGTGATGTTCGGCGGCCTGGTACACGAACAGGCTTTGACCCTGGCCCGCCGGCTGACCGCCATGCTCGGTTCGCATGGCCTCGATCGGGTGTTCTTTAGCGAATCCGGCTCGATCGCGGTCGAGGTCGCATTAAAAATGGCGCTGCAGTATTGGCGTGATCGTGGTGTTCGCGGCCGCGAGCAGATCGTGGCGTTCCAGGGCGGCTATCACGGCGACACGACCGGCGCGATGGCCATTTCCGATCCGCAGAGCGGCTTTCAGGGCACGCTTGCCGGCTTGTTGCCGCGGCAGATCATTGTCGATCTGCCGCTTGACGAGGCGAGCACGGCCGCGCTCGACGCCCTCTTGACGGAACAGGGGGATCATATCGCCGCCATCATTGTCGAACCTCTGGTGCAAGGTGCCGGCGGCATGCGTTTACATGACGCGCGGGTGCTCCAGACGCTCCGCGCGCTGGCCGATCGGCATGAGCTTTTGTTGATCTTCGACGAAATTTTTACCGGCTTCGGCCGCACCGGGACCATGTTCGCCTTCGAGCAAGCGGGCGTCGCGCCGGACATCATCACGCTTTCCAAGGCATTGACCGGCGGTACTTTGCCGCTTGCCGCAACGGTAGCGCGGCGAAAAGTCTTCGACGCGTTCTGGTCGGACGATCCGGAAAACGCGTTGATGCACGGGCCGACCTTTATGGCAAACGCATTGGCTTGTGCTGCCGCCAACGCCTCGCTCGATCTAT
The DNA here is from genome assembly GCA_035943155.1 of Xanthobacteraceae bacterium. Taxonomy (GTDB): domain Bacteria; phylum Pseudomonadota; class Alphaproteobacteria; order Rhizobiales; family Xanthobacteraceae; genus BOG-931. Next base: position 4,017 of record DASZCJ010000207.1, read on the forward strand.
TCGCGCGCGAACCGCGCCTCGCTCAGGTCACCAAAATCGAAAGCCTGCTGCGCGAAGCCCTCGAGCCGTGCCGGAAACTCGCGGGGGTCGAAGATGTGCGGGTCAAGGGCGCCATCGGCGTGGTCGAGCTCAACCGCATCGAAAATCTCAACGGTCTGCGCCAACGCTTTATTGATGAAGGCGTTTTTATCCGCCCGTTTGGCTCGATCGTCTATTTGACGCCGGCCTTCACAATCACTGAGCAGGAATTGCTGAAGCTGACCGGCGCGATCCGGCGTGTTCTCGCTTAACCAGGCAATTGCCACACGCGGCGACGCTTTGGCGCTCGGTAAACTCAGTATCCGACCGCCGTGCCATGGAGATCGTAGGCCTCGGCGCGCTCGATGCGCACCGTCGCAATTTCTCCGACGCGCAACGGGCGGCGGCTCGTAAGGTGAACCGCGCCATCGATCTGCGGGGCATCGCCTTTGCTGCGGCCCTTGGCCCCGCGCGGTCCGACTTCGTCGATGATTACCTGTTCGCGATGGCCGATCCGGCGTTTGAGGCGCTTATGCGAAATCGGCTGCTGGTGCTCCATGAAGCGATTCCAGCGCTCCTCTTTGATGTCGTCGGGCACCGGCGCGGCGAGATCGTTCGCCACGGCACCGGCAACCGGCTCGTAACGGAAGCAGCCGACCCGATCGAGCTGTGCCTGCGCGAGCCAATCCAATAACTGAGCGAAATCCTCTTCGGTCTCGCCGGGAAAGCCAACGATAAAGGTCGAGCGAATGGTCAAGCTCGGGCAGGCGTCCCGCCACGCTGCGATGCGCTTAAGCGTCTTGGCTTGGGCTGCCGGCCGGCGCATGCGTTTGAGCACAGCCGGGCTCGCATGCTGGAACGGCACGTCGAGATAGGGGAGCACTTTGCCGTCCGCCATAAGCGGGATGACTTCGTCGACATGCGGGTATGGATACACGTAGTGCAGTCGTATCCAGACGCCGAGCTCGCCGAGCTCGCGCGCGAGATCGATAAATTTGGCCCGCACCTCGCGGTCCTTCCATTTGCTCGCAACGTATTTCAGGTCGGTGCCGTAGGCCGACGTATCTTGCGATATGACGAGAAGTTCCTTGACGCCGGAAGCGACGAGCCGCTCGGCCTCGCGCAGCACGTCGGCTGCGGGGCGCGACACCAGATCGCCGCGTAGTTTTGGGATGATGCAGAAGGTGCAGCGATTATTACAACCCTCTGAAATCTTTAAATAAGCATAGTGCCGCGGCGTCAGTTTTATACCCTGCGACGGGATCAGATCGGCATAAGGCTCATGCGCGGGCGGAGCCGCCCGATGCACGGCATCGAGCACGCTCTCATATTGCTGCGGTCCAGCGACTGCGAATACGCCAGGATGCTTGTTCGTGATCTTTTCCGGTTCGGCGCCCATGCAGCCGGTGACGATGACCTTGCCGTTCTCCGCCATTGCAGCGCCGATCGCCGTAAGCGATTCCGCCTGCGCGCTATCGAGAAAACCGCAGGTATTGACGATCGCGAGATCGGCGCCGGAATGCTCGCGCGCAAGCTCATAGCCCTCGGCACGGAGCCGCGTAATGATCCGCTCGGAATCGACCAGGGCTTTCGGGCAGCCGAGCGAGACGAAGGAAATGCGGGGCGGACGGTTCATTGCAGCCGTTCATAGCATGCTGGGTGCGGGCTGATAGCGCATTGGCATTCAGCGGAGAAAGGTCCTGATGCAGAGACGTTCTGGCGCAGGTAAGACCCGAGCCGCTATTCCGCCATCAAAAAGTCCGCCCAGCACCCTCAATTCACCGCGCCCGACCGGCATTACCGGGAACTTCTTCGGGGGAAATTAAGGATTTCGCGGTCTTCTTTGATCAGCGATGGGGCTTCGGGGTGCAGTCTCGCTTCAATGCCATTGGTTTGCGGCCGGCCGAATACGGCCTGGACCGCATTTTGGTTCGGCTGTGGGGCTGACCTGACGCGTAAGCGTATGGTTCGACGAGCGCATATTGCGGTTTTGCTGCTTGCTGTCTGCCTCGGCGGATGCGGCGGCTATACGATGTTCGATCCGGAAAGTACCGGCGGTCTGTCCTATTCAGGGGCTGCCGGGAACGCGCAAAACCCCCGTCCGACAACCGGCTCCACTGATAGAAGGGACGCCGCAGCGCTCAACACGCTCTTTGCCAGCGCCGCCGATGACCGCGCGGCGCTTCCGGTCGCCAAACCCGTTGCGCTTGCCAGCACGGGTGATGTCTCCGGGCAACCGGCGCGTCCGCCGGCGAAGGAAAGCCTCGAACCGCGCGGCCGCGCTTATCTGTTCCGCGGCGTCGCCGGCCTCATCTATTCGCGCGGCATGGACAGTTTGGCTGATCGCATTCGCCGCATCGGGGTGCCGGCGAGTGTGCAAACCTATCTGACTTGGCGCGGTGCCGCCGAGCAGGCGATTGCGGATTATCGACGCGACCCTGCGCCCATCATCCTCATCGGCCATTCGATGGGAGGCGATTCTGCTCTGGCCCTTGCCGAGCGGCTCAATAGCGAAAACATTCCGGTGAGCTTGCTCGTGACCTACGACCCGAGCCGGATCGCCGACGACGTTCCGCCCAACGTAGAGCGTTACATCAACATCTTTCAGTCATCGAACATCATGGGTGGCGGCAACGTCGTGCAAGGCTCGCGGTTTCACGGCCACTACGCCAGCTTCAATTTGAAAAACCATAGCGAGATCATTCATATCAATATCGAGAAAGCTGAGCAGATCCAGGAACAGCTGGCGAATAAAATTGTGCAGTTGTCGGGTACGCCGGCAGCCGCGCAAGGCGAGGCCGTTCCGTTGCACCTAGAGGTGCCGGGCGACGCAGCCATCGAACTGTGGGATTCTGGTCTACCGATCCAAGCGCATGCCGGCGACACGCTCAAATCGCTGGCGGCGACGTATCACGTACCGTTGTGGTCGCTCGCCGAAAGCAATGCAGTCTCGGCGCGTGCACCCTTGGCCGAAGGGCAGCGCATCGTCATTCCACGCCGTCTGGTGCCGATGGCGATGCCAAGCACAATCACAAGCTACGCACCCACCGGACGCTGATCCAAAGCTGCCATCGCCAGATTTGATCGAAGGTCGCTCTAGCAGTGCGGAGCCAGGCACAGTCCGCTTGGCTGGAAGCAACGCCAGAACGGCACCGGAGTGGATTGGCCGTTCACGCACGTATTCACCGTGCACCAATTGAACTGATCGCAATCGGACACGCAGCGGCCGCTCGGCTGCGCACAGGCACCTACAGGTTTAGTTACAAGTTTGCTTGCCGTTTTGGCTGCTCTTGCATTTTTCGCTGCCAGAGCAGGGGGCAGCGACGCGGCGCAAAATACTATCCCAAGCGCGATAGCAGCGATCGATTTTTTGGACATATTTACGAACATAAACGGCCCTCCCAGACGCATTCACCAAACAAATTAGCCAAAATCATAATAGCGACAAGCCGCGGTTTTTTTAAATTCGCCGCTGCAGCTAGTGTCCCGATTCCGCGGTACTAGCCTCGTGCGCGATAAGTCGGGACGCCTTGGTCCGGCACCCAAACGCCGGACGGCAACTTACCGGCCTGCCAAAACACGTCGATCGGCATTCCCCCGCGGGGATGAAAATAGCCGCCGATGCGGAGCCATTTTGGCCTTAACATCGCGACCAGTTTCTTCCCGATGGCGACCGTGCAGTCCTCATGAAAGGCGCCGTGGTTGCGGTAGCTGTTGAGATAGAGTTTCAGAGATTTCGATTCCACGAGCCAGCCTTTCGGGACGTAGTCGATCACTAGCGTGGCGAAATCCGGCTGGCCGGTAATGGGGCAGATCGTGGTAAATTCAGGAAAAGTGAAGCGCGCCAGATAGTTCGTGTCCGGATGCGGATCGCGCACACGCTCGAGCATCGCATCGGCCGGCGATGCGGGTATTGGCACAGAACGGCCAAGCTGGCGTGGTTTGGTCCTCATGCGACCGTATTGGGTCGTTTCTTGGTGGTCGTCAATTTATCGCTTGAGATGCCGACCGGCACCCGACCATTTGCGCATTCCGAGGCTGCGATCGGCATTTTCGGCCTCGCTTCTTTCCGGACATGACAATGACCGGCTCGATCCTGTAGAAGCCCCGCAGCAGCGCATGAACCTTCAGCACCCGGCTGCGGAATAGTGTATGCGCCACTTCGCACATTCGATCCGGACCGTGCAATGACAGCCATCGTCGACATTATTGGCCGCGAAATCCTCGACAGCCGGGCTAACCCGACGGTCGAAGTCGATGTCGTGCTGGCCGATGGCTCTCGCGGCCGCGCCGCGGTCCCCTCGGGAGCCTCGACCGGCACGCATGAAGCCGTCGAACTGCGCGACGGCGCAAAGGGGCGCTATCAGGGCAAAGGCGTGCGTAACGCTGTAGACTCCGTCAACGGCGAAATATTCGACGCGCTGAGCGGCATGGACGCGCAAGCGCAGGTGAAGATCGACGAAACTCTTATTGCGCTCGACGGCACGCCGAACAAGGCGCGGCTCGGCGCCAATGCCATCCTTGGGGTTTCACTTGCCGCCGCCAAGGCGGCGGCGGCGGCAAATGGGCTGCCACTTTACCGTTATGTCGGCGGCGCTGCAGCGCGGCTTCTTCCAGTGCCGATGATGAACATCGTCAATGGCGGCGTTCACGCCGACAATCCGATCGATTTTCAGGAATTCATGATCGTGCCGCTCGGCGCTAAATCCTTCGCCGAGGCTTTGCGTGCCGGTTCGGAAATCTTCCACACGTTGCGCGCCGCGCTCAAAGCCGCGGGCCACAACACCAATGTCGGCGACGAGGGCGGGTTCGCGCCTAATCTGCCGTCGGCGGAGGCTGCGTTGGATTTCGTCCTTTCGGCGATCGAAAAAGCGGGCTACCGCGCCGGCGAGGACGTGGCGCTGGCGCTCGACCCGGCTGCAAGTGAATTTTTCAGCGGCGGTTCCTACCAGTACAAAGGCGAGGGCAAAACGCGCTCGGTCGAGCAGCAGGTCGAATACCTTGCCGAACTCTGTAAGCGCTATCCCATCGTGTCGATCGAAGATGGCATGGCGGAGGACGATCTTGCCGGCTGGCGGAAGCTCACGCAGAAAGTCGGCGCGCGCTGCCAACTGGTCGGTGACGACATCTTCGTGACCAATGTGGCGCGGCTGTCGGACGGCATAAAAAACGGCATTGGCAACTCGATTCTGATTAAGGTCAATCAGATCGGCACGCTGTCGGAGACGCTCGCCGCCGTCGAAACCGCGCATAAGGCCGGCTACACGGCAGTCATGTCGCATCGCTCGGGCGAGACGGAGGATTCGACTATCGCCGATCTCGCCGTCGCCACCAATTGCGGCCAGATCAAAACCGGCTCGGTGGCGCGCGCCGATCGCACGGCAAAATACAATCAACTCTTGCGCATCGAGGAGGAACTCGGCGCGCAGGCGGCCTATGCCGGCCGCAGAGCGTTCAAGGCGCTGGGCTGAGCGCGATTTCCCGCGCTTGTCCGCCGCCTGCGATCGGCGTTATATCCATCACGGTTCTCGTCGGGGATGCACGATGGAACAGACGCTTGAACTAAAACCCGGCAACCGCCGGCTTATCGCCGATCGCTTGCGCGATTTCATCGTCACGTCGATCGATAGCGCGGCGCCATCGCAGACGCCGTTCACGCATCTCGTGCTTGACCGCGTCTTTCCCGATGACATTTACGCGCTGATGCTCGCCAATATGCCGGAGTTAGCGGATTATCGGCCGATGCATGGCCGCAGCAAAGGCCACGATCTTAGCGACGGCACGCACACGCGCGTTAAGATCGATCTATTCCCGGAATATATCCGCCATTTGCCGCCGCAAAAGCGGGCCGTTTGGGACCTGGTGGGACGCGCGCTCTGCTCCCGCCCGGTCAAGCAAGCATTCATACGGCGGCTTGCGGCGCCGCTCGAGCGCCGCTTCGGCGCGCGCTATGCCAAAGTCGGCATGTATCCAATTCCGATTTTGACGCGCGACATTCCGGGTTACCTCATTACCCCGCACACTGACACGCGATGGAAGGGCATCACGGTCCAGCTTTATCTGCCGCGCGACCACGCGAACACGCATATCGGTACCATTTTCCACGAAAGGCTTTCCGACGGCTCGCTGCCCAAGCGCAAACAGATGTCGTTTGCGCCGAATAGCGGCTACGCCTTTGCCGTCGGCACCGACACGTGGCATTCGGCCGATCCGGTGGGCCCTGAAGTGCACACGCGCGACAGCATCCTGTTGACGTATTTCGTCGACGCCGGCGCGCTGCGTTTCCTGCGCAATCGCGGCAAGCGCTTCGGCAATTTTATCCTCAACGAAGTTCGTAACCGACTGCCGTGATTCCACTTTTTGGCGGACTCATAATGTGCAACGGATAAATTCATACTGGCTCGGCCACGCCAAAACGCCGGCATTAATGCCAATTTAAGCGACCTCCTCGCATGCTGCGGCAATGGTTACCCGCAAACGCCTGCGCACCTTTCTCAACGCGCTTGCACTTTATGCCTTAGCGGCCTTGCTCATCGGCTATTTCGGCGTCAACGCCTATAACGGCGACCGTGGGCTAAAGGCCAAGGAGGACATCGATCGGCAGATGGCGACGCTCACCGCCGAACTCGACCGGCTTCACGCCGAACAGGCGCAGTGGCAAAGACGCATTGCGCTCTTGAAATCGGGCGATCTCGATCCCGACATGCTGGACGAACGTGCACGTGCGCTCCTCGATTACGCCGACCCGCACGATTTGACTCTCGTGCCGAACAGGGACTCACAACCGGCAGCCGCGCCAAGGCCTTGAACAGGTCTTGAACGGGCCTTGAACTTGCCGGCGCACGTTCCGAAATGAGCTTCTTCGACAATGATTTGGCGGCCCGGTCACATGCCTGTGGCGGGTATCCCCCGCTTTTCACCAGGGGGGGAATTCGGCTATGGGATAAGTGCCGCCGGACGTTTTGAGGTAATGATGGCCGTCGCCCAAACCAAGCAATCGGCTCACACTGCGCAAGGCTTGCTTCCCAGCGCGGATCTTGCGGCCAACCAGACTTCTCCGTCGGATTTTTCAAAAGAACAAGAGCTGCAGGCGCTCCGCCAAATGCTCTTGATCCGTCGGTTCGAGGAAAAGGCCGGACAGATGTACGGCATGGGGCTCATCGGCGGATTTTGCCATCTCTATATCGGTCAAGAAGCCGTCGTCGTGGGCATGAAACTTGCCATGCGCGACGGCGACCAGATGATCACCGGTTATCGCGACCACGGCCATATGCTGGCCAGTGGCATGGATCCGAAGGGCGTGATGGCCGAGCTCACCGGGCGCCGCGGCGGCTATTCCAAGGGCAAGGGCGGCTCGATGCACATGTTCTCGCTGGAGAAGAAATTCTATGGCGGTCACGGCATCGTCGGCGCGCAGGTGCCGCTCGGCACGGGGCTCGCTTTCGCCAACAAATACCGCGGCACCAATGATGTCTGCCTGACTTATTTCGGCGACGGCGCGGCAAACCAGGGCCAAGTCTATGAGAGCTTCAACATGGCCGAGCTCTGGAAGTTACCAATCGTCTATGTGATCGAAAACAATCGCTACGCAATGGGGACCTCGGTTGAACGGTCCTCGGCGCAACCGGATTTTTCCAAGCGCGGGTCTTCCTTCAACATTCCGGGTTCGCAAGTCGACGGCATGGACGTGCGGGCGGTGAAAGCGGCCGCCGATCAGGCCGTAGCTTGGTGTCGCGCTGGCAAGGGGCCAATAATCCTGGAAATGATGACTTACCGCTATCGCGGCCATTCGATGTCCGATCCTGCCAAATACCGAACCAAGGAAGAAGTCGACAAAGTGCGCACCGAGCACGATCCGATCGAGCAGGTCCGCAAGCGGCTGCTTGATAAAAAATGGGCAAGCGAAGACGATTTGAAAAAGATCGACGCCGCGGTGCGCGCCCTCGTCAACGAGGCGTCGGAATTTGCCACCCACGACGCCGAGCCCGATCCCGCCGAACTTTATACCGACGTCTATCATTGAAGTGCCTTTGCCGCGCCCCATTGTGAGCCGCCATGCCAACTGAAGTGTTGATGCCCGCGCTGTCGCCGACGATGGAGAAGGGCAATCTGGCCAAGTGGCTCAAGAAGGAGGGCGATGCGGTCAAATCTGGCGACATCATTGCGGAAATCGAAACCGACAAAGCCACCATGGAAGTGGAGGCGGTCGACGAGGGCACGCTCGGTAAGATCCTGGTTCCGGAAGGCACCAATGACGTGGCGGTGAACACACCGATCGCGATGATCCTCGCCGAGGGCGAAGACGCCGCCGCGTTGAAGGACGGCAAGAAGGCGCCGAGTAAGCAAAGTCAGGCCGAGCAGCCCGCGCGTTCGCAGAAAGCTGCGGAATCCGCGCCGCCTGCGGAGAAACCCGAACCGGCCAAGAAGGCGCAAATGCCGGAACCGGCAAAAACCGGCACTGCGAAACCGCCGTCCGCCGACGTCACGCCGGAGCCCGAAGTCCCCGAAGGCACCGAACTCATCCCTATGACCATGCGCGAGGCGCTGCGCGACGCCATGGCCGAAGAAATGCGTCGCGATCCAGAAGTTTTCGTGATGGGCGAGGAGGTCGCCGAATATCAGGGCGCGTACAAGGTAACGCAGGGGCTATTGGACGAATTCGGCGCGCAGCGCGTCATTGACACGCCAATTACCGAACATGGCTTCGCCGGCGTCGGGATTGGCGCGGCACTCGCCGGATTAAAGCCGATCGTCGAATTCATGACGTTCAACTTCGCCATGCAGGCGATGGATCAGCTCATCAACTCGGCGGCGAAGACCCAATACATGTCCGGCGGACAGGTCAAAGTGTCGATCGTGTTCCGCGGCCCCAATGGACCGGCATCGCGCGTCGCCGCCCAGCACAGCCAGGACTATTCGGCCTGGTATTCGCATATTCCCGGTCTGAAGGTGATCGCGCCGTCAAACGCCGCCGATGCCAAGGGTCTGCTCAAGGCCGCAATCCGCGATCCCAATCCGGTGATGTTTCTGGAAAACGAAATTCTGTATGGCCATTCCTCGCCGGTGCCTAAGCTCGACGATTATGTGCTGCCGATCGGCCGCGCCCGCGTCGTGCGACCGGGCAAAGACGTCACGATCGTCGCTTGGTCGATGGGCATGACTTACGCGCTCAAGGCCGCCGACGAGCTGGCGAAGGAGGATATCGAGGCCGAGGTGATCGATCTGCGCACGCTCAAGCCGATGGATTCCGATACGATCGTGGAGTCAGTTAAGAAAACCGGCCGCCTCGTCACCGTCGAAGAAGGCTGGAAGCAGTCAGGAATTGGCGCGGAGATTGCCGCGCGCGTCATGGAGGATGCATTCGATTATCTCGATGCGCCGGTGATCCGCGTCTGCGGCAAGGACGTGCCGATGCCTTATGCGGCGAATTTGGAAAAGCTCGCGCTGCCTTCGGTCGCCGAAGTGGTCGAGGCGGCCAAGGCCGTTTCGTACCGATAAGCCCCTCGCTCAATACGCCATGCCCGTCAACATCCTGATGCCCGCCCTGTCGCCCACGATGGAAAAGGGCAATTTGGCCAAATGGCTCAAGAAAGAGGGCGATACGGTCAAGACTGGCGACGTCATCGCCGAGATCGAAACCGACAAGGCGACGATGGAATACGAAGCCATCGAGGATGGCACGCTGGCTAAGATCGTCGTGCCGGAAGGCACCAATGACGTCCCGGTCAATCAGCTCATCGCGGTGCTGGCGCAGGAAGGCGAAGATGTCAAAGCCGCGGCTGCGGCGGCTGCGAAAGCCGGCACCGCCGCAAAGGCGCCGAGCGCGGCACAAGCCGCGCCGCAGCCTGGGCAACCACCCGCTCCCTCGATCGCAAAGGAGGCCAAAGCTCCGCCTCCGCCAGCCGCGCCTCGCGCGCCTTCGCCGCAGCGCGGAGACGGTGGAGGGGAGGGCGCTCGGACTGACAGCCATGCGCCGAACCGCGTCTTCTCCTCGCCGCTTGCGCGCCGATTAGCGAAAGAAGTGGGCCTCGACATCGGCCGTGTTCAAGGCTCGGGACCGCATGGACGCATCGTCGCCCGCGATATCGCCGCGGCGCGCGGCGGCCGCGGGATGCGCGCACCAGCCGCCGCAGCAGGTCCCGCGCCGACGATCGCGCCGGCAATGACCGATCAGCAGATCCGGGCACTTTATGAGGACGGCAGTTACGAGATTATCCCGCATGACGGGATGCGCCGCACGATTGCGGCGCGGCTCACGGCATCGGTGCAGACCATCCCGCATTTTTACCTCACGGTTGACTGCGATATCGGCAAGCTTTTGCAAGCGCGCGAGGAGATCAATACCGTCGCGCCGAAGGCCAAAGACGGTAAGGCCGCTTACAAACTCTCGGTCAACGATTTCGTCATCAAGGCGTTGGCGCTGGCGCTGCAGCAGGTGCCCGACGCCAATGTGAGCTGGACCGAAGGCGGCATGCTCAAGCACAAGCATTCCGACATCGGCGTGGCGGTAGCGATGCCGAACGGGCTGATCACGCCGATCGTGCGCAATGCCGAAACTAAATCGCTATCGTCCATTTCCAACGAGATGCGCGAACTGGCGGTCAGGGCGCGCGACCGCAAGCTCAAGCCGCACGAATATCAGGGCGGCACTACGGCAATATCGAATCTCGGTATGTACGGGATTAAGGATTTCACCGCCGTGATCAATCCGCCGCATGCGACGATCCTGGCGGTCGGCGCCGGCGAGGAACGCGCGGTGGTGCGCAACGGCAAGATCGAAACCGCTCATATCATGAGCGTGACCATGTCGTGCGATCATCGCGCCGTCGATGGCGCGCTCGGCGCGGTGCTGATCGGCGCCTTCAAAGCGCTGATCGAAAATCCGGTGATGATGCTGGTGTGAGTGTCAGCGCGGATCGAGGCCCGTGGCTCGGAGCACCGCGGCCGCTCCCGGGGATCGCAAGCTCTGGATCAGCGCTTTGCCCGTCTCGGCGTTTTTGCTGCCGGCCATGATGCCGGCGGCAAATTCGGTGACGAGGTTAAGATCACCGGGCAGAAATCCGACGATTTCAATGCCGGCAACATGCAGCAATTCCGGTTTCTGCTGTACCGCAAGTTCCGCCTCGCCAGTTAAAAGCAGCTCACCGGAAAATCCGCCGGCTGGTGGAAATCTAGTCTTCGGCTTCATCTGTTCGGCAATGCCCATACGCTCGAGCAACTTGGCAAAGTAGACGCCGCTGGCGCCGCCGGCCGCCGGCTCGCTATAGGCGATGGATCGCGCCTTGAGCAGCGTCGCTTTGAGCGCTTGCGACGTCGAAATGTCCGGCTTGGGTGCGCCAGCCTTCACCGCGATGGCGACGCCTGACCCGGCCAGCGTGACGTCGGAACCGGCCGCGATCTTGCCCCGGTTGCGCAACGCATCGATTCCGGCCCGGCTGAGAATCAATACATCCGCCGTTTCGCCGGCCTCGATGCGCGCGACCAGCATCGGTGCGGTGCCCCAGGTGACCGCGAGCGGGCAGGAATTTTTTGTCTCGAAAATTCGGAACAGTTGTTCAGCCGCGCTACGCACGCCGATGCTGCTGTAGACCGTGAGTTCGGTCATTCGCCACCCTTCTTGCATCGCTTTATATCGCGTGCGAATGAGCAGGCGAAGCAAAAATCGGGGTCACGGCTGATATGGAAGACTTCATCGCCGGCTACCGCCGTTTTCGTGCCGGCACTTGGCGCAACGAGCGCGCACGCTTCGACGAACTGAGCAAATTCGGACAGAAGCCACGCGCCCTCGTAATCGGCTGTTCGGATAGTCGGGCCGACCCGCAAATGGTATTTAATGTCGCGCCGGGCGAGCTCTTCGTCATCCGCAATGTCGCCAATCTTGTGCCGCCCTACGGACCGGACGACCAGCCGCACGGAATTAGCGCGGCAATCGAGTTTGCGGTGCGGGCTCTCAAGGTCCCGCAGATCGTCGTGATGGGACACGCAATGTGCGGCGGCATCCAAGCGCTTCTAAATGGCGCCCCGGCGGGGGTATCCGATTTCGTCGCGCAATGGGTGCGCATCGCGGAACCGGCGCGGGTGCGCGCAACGACAGTGCCGGCGCAATGTCGCCAAGATTTTTGCGAGCACGAATCGGTGCGGCTTTCACTCGACAACCTGACGACCTTTCCTTGGGTCGCAAGCGAGATTAACGCCGGACGTCTTAAGCTCCATGGCTGCTTTTTTGATATTCGTTCCGGTATTCTGGAGCGCCTTGGCGACGATGGCGTTTTTCGCGCTGTAACTGATTGATGCGTTCCGGGTTTCTCCAATGCACAACGCGCTCGGTCCGTCCCGCGCTTCTCCAGATCGACGCAGTACCTACCGCGGACAAAAGCAGATATGGGTAAGCACGGCTTGGTCGCGTTTCAGTGAGGACTAATGGCTGACAACAATTTCGACATCATCATCATCGGTTCGGGCCCCGGCGGCTACGTCACCGCCATTCGCGCCGCGCAACTCGGCTTCAAGACTGCGATCGTCGAGCGCGACTATCTCGGCGGCATCTGCCTCAATTGGGGCTGCATCCCAACCAAGGCACTCTTACGTTCGGCCGAGATCTTGCATTACCTCCAGCACGCGAAGGATTACGGACTTTCGGCCGGCGAAGTGACCTACGATCCCGCCGCCGTGGTGAAACGCTCGCGCGCCGTGTCAAAGCGGCTCAATGACGGCATCGGCTTTCTCATGAAGAAAAACAAGGTCGCCGTGATCTGGGGCGAAGCTTCGATCGACGCTCCTGGCAAAGTGACGGTGAAGGCGACCCGCAGTGAAGCGCCCAAGGGCGCGCTGGGTCCCGGCTCCTATCAAGCCAAGCACATCATTATAGCCACCGGCGCACGGCCGCGCGTCCTGCCGGGCATCGAGCCGGACAAAAAATTGGTCTGGACCTATTTCGAAGCGATGGTGCCGGACCGTGTGCCGAAAACGCTCCTTGTCATCGGTTCGGGCGCCATCGGCGTCGAGTTCGCATCCTTCTATCGCACGCTCGGCACCGAGGTGACTGTAATCGAGGTGCTGCCGCAAATCCTCCCAGCGGAGGATGGCGAGATCGCGGCTTTTGCGCGCAAGAGTTTCGAAAAGCAAGGCATCAAAATCTTCACCGGCGCCAAGGTGACGAAGCTCGAAAAGAAACCCGATACGGTTGCCGCCACGATCGACGACGGCAAGGGCGGCACGCAAACGCTCGCTGCCGAGCGCGTCATCTCGGCCGTCGGCGTGGTCGGCAATATCGAAAATCTTGGATTGGAAAAGCTCGGCGTGAAAACCGACCGTGGCGCGATCGTGATCGACGGCATGTGCAAGACCAACGTGCCGGGAATCTACGCCATCGGCGATGTCGCCGGTCCGCCGCTTCTGGCGCACAAAGCCGAGCATGAAGGGGTGATCTGCGTCGAAGCCATTAAGGGCCTGCATCCGCATCCGATGGACAAGCTGTTAATTCCCGGCTGCACGTATTGCTCGCCACAGATTGCCTCGGTGGGCCTGACCGAACAGGCCGCCAAAGACAAGAAGCTCGACATCCGCGTCGGGCGCTTTCCGTTCGTTGGCAATGGCAAGGCGATCGCACTCGGCGAGGATCAAGGCCTCGTCAAAGTGATATTCGACAAGAAGACCGGGCAACTCCTCGGCGCTCATATGGTCGGCGCCGAGGTCACCGAATTGATCCAAGGCTACGTGGTGGCGATGAACCTCGAGACCACCGAGGAAGAGCTGATGCACACCGTATTTCCGCATCCGACGCTGTCGGAAATGATGAAGGAAGCGGTGTTGGATGCCTATGGGCGGGTGCTGAATATTTAGATGGCGGCCCGTTAGCGGGGGACGAACGCTTCGCTCAGCCGACCAATCCCGCCATCGGCTTGATCGCTTCGCTTCCCGGAAAGACGCTCTGCGCCAGCACGCGCTCGTCGGCCCGCAGATGATCGCGCAGTACCCCCTTGAGCACGGCGCGCAGATCGATGGTCGGCTTGAGATCACGGTTCTCGTAGAGATCGGCGGGTTTCAGCCCCGGCCAATCGGCGATAACGCGGCCACCGTTTAGGGCGCCGCCGACCAGAAGCGCGACCGTCGCGGTGCCATGGTCGGTGCCGTCGGTGCCGTTGATACGGGCGGTGCGGCCAAACTCGGTCGCGAGCGCGACCACGGTTTCACGCCAAGCCACGCCCATGTTCGATTTGATCGCGGCCAGCGCCTCGTCCAGCGCCCCGAGCAATTGCGACAACCGGCCTTGGGCGATGCCTTCGTTGAAATGGGTGTCCCAGCCATCGAGCGCGAGCGCGCCGATGCGCGGGCC
>DASZCJ010000208.1:0-7251 GCA_035943155.1 Xanthobacteraceae bacterium
CTCGTGGCGAGCGGAAGTTAGCTCGACCCCGGACTCCACCAGCGCGTGCGTGATTTTGAAATTGGCGGTACCGAGCAAGGCAAAGCAACGCCGGGCGCCATAACGGGCGAGGTCGCCGGCTATGACGCTTGCGACAATAGGGTTGCCGCTCATGGTTTAAAGCGCTCCAGCTTCATAAAAACCCTTACAATCCAAGGCCATAATACACAGCCGAAGCGCGGCTGGAAGACGCGCCTGTGCCAGGGAATAGGCGCCGCAGCAAAAGCTTTAATATTCGAACATTTAAGCTTGAAATAATTATCCGCCAATGCCATTCTTATCGTGTTCGTTATGGCGGCATTCGTATGAAAATCGCTTGTCTTGGCGGCGGCCCGGCCGGGCTTTATTCGGCAATCAGCATCAAGCTGCGCAACGCCGCGCACGACGTGACCGTATTCGAGCGCAACCGGCCCGACGACACGTTCGGCTGGGGCGTAGTGTTTTCCAACGAGACGTTCGACAACATCACGGCCAACGATCCGGCCAGCGCGCAGGCGATCCGCGAGCATTTCGCCTATTGGGACGATATCGCCGTCAATTATCGCGGCGAAAGAATCGTTTCCACCGGTCATGGCTTTTGCGGCATCGCGCGTAAAACGCTGCTGTTGCTGTTGCAAGAGCGCGCCAGGGAACTGGGTGCGAACTTACGTTTTCAAAACGAGATTGCCAGCGCCGGGGCGCTCGCCAAGGACTACGACCTGGTGATCGCCGCGGACGGCTTGAACTCGAAGACGCGCAGCGAATTCGCGCAAGTTTTCAAGCCGGCGATTGATCTACGCAAGAACAAATTTGTCTGGCTTGGCACACGCCAGAAATTCGACGACGCCTTTACTTTTATTTTCGAAGAAACCGAACATGGCTGGGTTTGGGCCCATGCCTATCAATTCGATTCCGACACGGCGACTTTCATTGTCGAGTGTTCGGAGACGACTTGGCGCAAGTTCGGCTTCGCGACCATGACTCAGGAGCGGTCATGCCGGACCTGCGAGCGCATTTTCGCCAAATATCTCGGCGGACACCAGCTCATGTCGAACGCAACGCATTTGCGCGGTTCAGCTTGGCTAAATTTTCCGCGTGTGCTGTGCGAGACGTGGTCGCATGGAAATATCGTGCTGATGGGGGATGCCGCTGCGACCGCGCATTTTTCGGTCGGCTCGGGGACCAAGCTTGCGATGGAGAGCGCGATTTCGATGGCGGACTATCTCGCCAGCGAGCCTACCCTGCAGGCCGCCTTTGCCAAATATGAGGATGCACGCCGCACGGAAGTCCTGCGCCTGCAATCAGCCGCGCGCAACTCGCTCGAATGGTTCGAGGACGTCGAGCGCTATCTGCATCTCGACCCGGTGCAATTCAATTATTCGCTGCTGACGCGTTCGCAGCGCATCAGCCACGAAAACCTGCGGCTGCGCGACCGCAATTGGCTGGAAGGCGCCGAGGCCTGGTTCCAGCGGCTCGCTGGCGCCGAGGACAACAAAGTCCGCCGCCCGATGTTCGCGCCGTTCCAGTTGCGCGACATGCGGCTGAAGAACCGCATCGTCGTCTCGCCGATGGCGCAATACAAAGCCGTCGATGGTTGCCCGACCGATTGGCATCTCGTTCATTACGGCGAACGCGCCAAGGGCGGCGCTGGCCTGGTTTGTATCGAGATGACCTGCGTGAGCCCGGAAGGACGGATCACGCCCGGCTGCACCGGCATGTATGCGCCCGAGCACGAGCGCGCATGGAAGCGCATCGTCGATTTCGTCCATGCTGAGACGGACGCGAAAATCTGCTGTCAGCTCGGGCATTCCGGCGCCAAAGGTTCGACCCAGCTCGGCTGGGAGGAAATGGATGCTCCGCTCAATTCCGGCAATTGGCCGGTGATGGCGCCGTCGCCGGTAGCCTGGTCGGAGCGCAACCAGCGCGCCCGCGCGATGGACCGCGCCGATATGGATCGCGTGCGCGATCAATTCGTCACGTCGGCGGAAATGGCGGCGCGCGCCGGTTTCGACATGCTCGAAATCCATTGCGCGCACGGCTACCTGTTGTCGTCCTTCATTACGCCGCTGACCAATTGGCGCACCGACGAATACGGCGGCTCGCTTGCGAACCGCATGCGCTATCCGCTGGAAATCTTTCATGCGGTTCGGGAAGTATGGCCGACGGAGAAACCGATTTCGGTGCGTATTTCGGCCAATGACTGGGTCGGCACCGAGGGCATCGAGCCGCGCGACGCGGTCGACATCAGCCGCATGCTGCAGGAGGCCGGCGTCGACATTTGTGATGTGTCGGCAGGCCAGACTTCGATTCGAGCGCGTCCGATCTACGGGCGCATGTTTCAAACGCCGTTCTCCGATCGTATTCGTAACGAGACCGGCATCGCCACCATGGCGGTCGGCAACATTTACGATCCGGATCACGTGAACTCGATTCTGATGGCGGGCCGCGCCGATCTCGTCTGCCTGGCGCGGCCGCATCTCGCCAATCCTTATTGGACGCTGCACGCCGCAGCGAGGCTTGGCGATCGCGGCGAGGCGTGGCCGCCGCCCTATTATGCCGGGCGCGATCAGCTTTATCGGCTCTCCAGCGGCGGTGAGCCGGCATCGAGCGCAGTTTGACCATGCGAAGCCTTGCCGGCAAACACGCGCTCGTCACCGGCGGCGGCACCGGGATTGGCGCCGCCATCGCATTGGCGCTGGCGCAAGCCGGCGCAACGGTGACGATTTGCGGCCGGCGCATCGCGGAGCTGGAAGCAAGCGCGACGCGCCACGACAACATTCATATGCAGGTGGCCGATGTCGCCGATGAAGGTTCACTGCGCCAGCTTTATCGCGATGCTCAGGCGGCGCGCGGCACTTTCGCCATTGTCATCGCCAATGCTGGAACGACGGAGAGCGCGCCCGCGGAGAAAATTTCCCGCGCGTTATGGGACCAGACTATCGCTGTCAATCTGACCGGCGCATTTCTTTCGGTACAGCCAGCACTGAGTGCAATGCGCGAGCAGAAATGGGGACGCATCGTCTTTATTGCCTCGACCGCTGGGCTGAAAGGCTACGCTTATGTGGTGCCTTACGTCGCCGCCAAACATGGCGTAGTCGGTCTCGCCCGCGCTTTGGCAATCGAAACCGCAAAGGCCGGAATTACGGTGAACGCCATATGCCCCGGCTTTGCCGAAACGCCAATGCTGGACCAGGCGGTCGATCGTATCGTCGCTGCCAGCAAACGCAGCGTAGGCGAAACGCGCGACGCACTCGAGGCCAATAACCCGCAGGGGCGTTTCATCAAGCCCGAGGAAGTGGCTGACGCGGTCATGTGGCTATGCGCCGGGGACAGCGCTGCGATTACCGGCCAGGCGATCTCGGTCTCGGGAGGCGAAACATGGTGACGATGCCGTCCGCCGTCGCGACTTACAAGGAGAACGGCAGAACAACCGAGCGCAAAGCGCGGCTGCGATTGTGGATCCGGCTCATACGCACGAGCCGCTTTATCGAGGGCGTGATCCGCGAACGGCTGAAGCGACAATTCAATGCGACCTTGCCGCGGTTCGACGTGATGGCGGCGCTGTACCGCCAGCCCGACGGGATGTTGATGAGCGAGATAGCGCGGTTTCTGATTGTGTCGAACGGCAATATCACCGGCATCGTCGACCGGCTGGTGGCCGAAGGCTTCGTTGCCCGCTCGCGTCGCAACGGCGACCGCCGCACCTCGTTTATCACGCTGACGCGGCGCGGCCGCGCCGCCTTAGCGGCAATGGCCGCCGCCAATGAACGCTGGATCGACGAACTCTTGAGCGGTATTTCGCCGTGCGATGCCGAACACTTGTCGGCAAAGCTGAAATCGTTCCGCAGCGACTGGGAGGGCGAAGCATGACATCGATGCAAGGTCTTAAGCCGTCGCACTTCCTGTGGCGTGTGGACGACGCGGTGGCGGCAATCAAACTCAATAGGCCGGAGCGCAAGAATCCGCTGACCTTCGAGTCTTATGCCGAATTGCGCGACGCATTCCGAACGCTCGCTTATGCCGACGACGTCCACGCTGTCGTCTTCCTGCCGAACGGCGGCAATTTCTGCTCGGGCGGCGATGTGCACGAGATTATCGGGCCGCTGGTCGGGATGGATATGAAAGAGTTGCTTGCCTTTACGCGCATGACCGGCGACCTCGTCAAGGCAATGCTCCATTGCGGCAAACCGATTATTGCCGCAGTCGACGGGGTGGCGGCCGGCGCCGGCGCGATCATTGCCATGGCAGCCGATCTGCGCCTCGCCACGCCGCAGGCGCAGGTTTCGTTCTTATTCAACCGCGTCGGGCTTGCCGGCTGCGACATGGGTGCGTGCGGAATACTGCCGCGCATTATTGGACAGGGCCGCGCCGCCGAGCTGTTATTCACTGGCCGCGCGATGAGCGCGCAGGAGGGCGAGCGGTGGGGCTTTTTCAACAAACTCATTGACCCGCCGTTGCTGGAGGAGGAGGCGCTGACGCTAGGGCGGCGCATCGCCTCAGGGCCGACTTTCGCCAACGGCATCACCAAGACACAGCTCAATCAGGAATGGTCGATGAGCCTCGACCAGATTATCGAGGCCGAAGCGCAAGCGCAGGCGATCTGCATGCAAACCAATGATTTCGAGCGCGCTTACCGCGCGTTCGTCGCCAAACAGAAACCGGTCTTTGAGGGAAACTAGTGGCGGACAAGACTTTCCTCGGCTGGCCGTTCTTCGAAGAACGCCACCGCGCGCTCGCCACCGGGGTCGAATCCTGGTGCGCGTCGAACCTGCCGTGTGCGGATGCCGATGTCTATACGGCTTGCCGCGATCTGGTCCGCAAGCTCGGCCGTGACGGTTGGCTCAAGCATACCGCACCCGATCCGGAGTCCGCCGCGCCGCTCGATGTGCGCGCGCTCTGCCTCATTCGCGAAACGCTGGCGGGGCACGATGCACTCGCCGATTTTGCTTTCGCCATGCAGGGGCTCGGTGCCGGCCCCATCAGTCTGTTCGGCAATGCCGAGCAGCGGCGGTGGCTGGAGCGAACGCGGAGCGGCGAGGCGATCGCCGCTTTTGCGCTAACCGAACAGAAATCTGGATCGGACGTTGCCAACATCGTCACCAAAGCCAGCCGTGACGGGAGTGGTTATGTCTTGGATGGCGAAAAAACCTGGATCTCCAACGGCGGCATCGCCGATCTCTACGTTGTCTTCGCCCGCACTGGCGAAGCTCCCGGGGCGAAGGGGATTTCCGCTTTTATCGTTCCCGCCGATGCGGCGGGGTTTTCGGTCGCCGAGCGCCTCGACGTGATCTCGCCGCATCCTTTGGCGCGCATCACGTTCAATCGCATGCGGGTGCCCGCGACCTCGATGATTGGCGCACCCGGCGATGGCTTTAAGATCGCGATGGCGACGCTTGACGTGTTCCGCGCAACCGTCGCCGCCGCGGCGCTCGGCTTTGCCCGGCGCGCGTTCGACGAGACGCTCAAGCGCGTGCGGGACCGTCGGATGTTCGAGGGAACGCTCGCCGATTTGCAACTGGTGCAGGGCGCGATCGCCGAAATGGCGCTCGATATCGATGCCGCGGCTTTGTTAGTCTATCGCGCCGCCTGGGCCAAAGACAGCAGCGCGGCGCGGGTCACGCGTGAAGCCTCGATGGCGAAATTGTTCGCCACCGAGCGCGCGCAGCGGGTGATCGATAAAGCGGTGCAGCTTCACGGCGGCGATGGGGTCCGGCGTGGTCATATCGTCGAACGGCTGTACCGGGATATCCGGGCGCTGCGCATCTACGAGGGCGCGTCCGAGGTTCAGAAAGTCATCATCGCACGGCAGATGCTTGCGGGAGCGTGATCATGGCTAAGCCTTCGCTCGGCCGCTCGACCCATGTCGATACTTTCACACGGGACAATCTGCCGCCGGCGCAGCAATGGCCTGAAATTTTGCTGGCCGGTTTCGATTATCCCGAGGAGCTCAATGCAGCCGTCGAATTGACCGACCGCATGGTGGCGCGCGGCTTCGGCGACCACGTCGCGTTGATCGGCAATGGCCGCCGTCGCACTTATAAGGAGCTTGCCGACTGGACCAATCGGATCGCCCAGGCCCTGGTCGAGGACTTCGGAATAAAGCCGGGCAACCGCATTCTCATCCGTTCCGCCAACAATCCGGCTTTGGTGGCATGCTGGCTGGCGGCGACCAAAGCCGGCGCGGTGGTCGTCAACACCATGCCGATGCTGCGCGCCGGCGAATTGAGCAAGATCGTCGATAAGGCAGAGGTGACGCTGGCGCTCTGCGACACCAGACTGATGGATGAAGTGGTCAATTGCGCCAAGACCAGCAAACACCTCAAGCAGGTGATCGGTTTTGATGGAACCGCAAACCACGACGCCGAACTCGATCGCATCGCGCTGAGCAAGCCGGTGACATTCAATCCCGTGAAGACCGGGCGCGATGACGTGGCGCTGCTGGGCTTCACCTCCGGCACCACCGGCGAGCCGAAAGCAACCATGCATTTTCATCGCGATCTCCTGATCGTCGCCGACGGCTATGCCAAGGAGATTCTCGCGGTCACTCCCGACGACATATTTGTCGGTTCGCCGCCGCTTGCCTTTACCTTCGGGCTGGGTGGGCTTGCGATATTTCCGTTGCGCTTCGGCGCCACTGCGACGCTTCTGGAAAACGCCTCGCCGGCGAACATGATCGAGATTATCGAGACCTATAAAGCGACCGTCTCGTTCACCGCTCCGACTGCCTATCGCGCCATGCTCGGCGCGATGCATGAGGGCGCAGACTTGTCTTCGCTGCGCGTCGCCGTATCCGCGGGCGAGACACTACCGGCCCCGGTATTCAATGAATGGATGGCGAAAACCGGCAAGCCGATCCTGGATGGGATCGGCTCGACCGAGATGCTGCACATATTCCTTTCCAACCGGCTCGGCGATGCGGCGCCCGGCTCGACCGGAACGGCGGTGATCGGATACGAGGCCAAGATCATCGGCGACGACATGAAAGAGAAGCCGTGCGGTGAGATCGGCAAACTCGCTGTGCGCGGCCCCACCGGTTGTCGTTATCTTGCCGACGAGCGGCAGCAATCTTATGTGCGCGACGGCTGGAATCTCACCGGTGACGCGTTCTCGCGAGACGAGAAAGGCTATTTCCATTTTGCCGCGCGCACGGACGATATGATCATTTCATCGGGCTATAACATCGCGGGGCCGGAAGTGGAGGCGGCGCTGCTGTCACATCCGGATGTCAAGGAA
>DASZCJ010000209.1:0-11917 GCA_035943155.1 Xanthobacteraceae bacterium
ACGGCACTGACGGCGGCGGCGGTAGCCCGCATCGTTGCGCATCTGCCGCGCCCGCCGGCGAACTGGATTGTCGCCGGCGGCGGCGCCCGCAATCCAACCTTGCTGCGGATGCTCGCCGAGCGGTTGGCGCCGGCACGCGTCGAATCGGCGCACGCCGTCGGCTGGTCGATCGATTCGCTCGAAGCGCAGGCCTTCGCTTATCTCGCGGTACGCAACCTACGCGGTCTGCCGATCACGTTTCCGGCCACAACGGGAGCGCCGCGTCCGCTGACCGGCGGCGTGCTGGCGCGGCCGTGAATTTGCGGCGCTCCAGAAACTTGCGCGACTTTGTCAGCGAACTCCGGGACAGAGCACTAGAAACGATAGGCGAAGCTCCCCTTGACCGAATGGTCCTCGACATGGCTGGCGAGCTTGCCAAAATACGATAGCGCGAACGTGATCTGCGGTGTTACGCGTACATCGAATCCAGCGTCCACCACAGCCGCATCCCGCGCGAGCGGCACTCCGGCGATGTTGAACGACGTACCAAGCGTCTGGAAGGTGAGCGCCGCGGCCGGCGTCACATCGCCGAAGGCATGCTGCCATGCCGCCGAGACGCGTGGCGTGGGCCGGCTCACGGCCGGGCCCGAGTGCCGGGCATCACGATTTATCTTTTCGCCGCCGCCCCCGGCGCGTGTTACTTCGCCGCCGCTTCCTTGAGCGGATCCTTCACCGCGGGGAAGGTCTCGAATTCGATCGCCCACGGCTCGCCATTCACCTTCTGCACTTTACGGATGTAGACGTTCTGCACGATGTCGCGCGTGCGCGGATCGATCGAGATCGGGCCGCGCGGGCTTTCCCATTGCATGCCCTTCATGACGCCGACCACCGTGTCGGCATCGGTCTTGCCATCGGTCGCTTGCAGCGCGCGGTAGATGATATTCATGCCGTCATAGCCGCCGACCGAAATGAAATTGGCTCGGTGGCCGGTCGCTTTCTTATAGGCCGCGACATAGTCCTTGTTCAGCTGCGAGGGATGCGCGGCCGAATACATTCCGGCGGTGACGACGCCGATGAGCGCATCGCCCGTGGTGGGCAGATCGTCGTCATCGACGATGTCGCCCGGCCCGATCAGCTTGATGCCGGATTTGTCGAGACCGCGCTCGGAGAATTGCCGCGCAAAGGTTCCAGCTTGGCCGGCGGGCACGAAGACAAACAATGTGTCCGGCTGTAAATCTTTCGCACGCTGTAGGAACGGAGAGAAATCCGGATTGGCGAGCGGCACTTTGAGCGTGTCGAGTACCTGGCCGCCGCCTTTGGTGAAGTTTGCTTCGAAGACCTTGCCGGCTTCTGCGCCGGGCGCCCAGTCGGAGAGAATTGAGACTGCTTTCTTGCTGCCGTTCTTGGTCGCCCAATCGGCCATGATGCCGGATTGCTGGCCAAGCGTGAAACTCGTGCGCACGTAATAGGGCGAGCGGTCGGTGACCACCGACGTGCCCGACACCATGACCACGGTCGCGACCTTTCCTTCGGTCGCGATCGGCGCCATCGACATCGCGCTTGGCGTCAGTCCGGCGCCGAGCACATTCACCTTGTCGTTGACGATCAATTCCTGCGCCAGCCGCTTGGCATTATCCGGGACGCTTTGATCGTCTTTGATGAGGAGCTCGATCTTTTTGCCGGCGACCGTGTTGCCGTGCTGGGCGACGTAAAGCTTGGCGGCGTCGGAAATCTCGCGCCCGACCGCCGCCGATGTGCCGGTCATCGGAATGACAATGCCGACTTTGACGGTTTCTTGCGCGGCGGCGCTGCGGGCGTGGATGCCGGTCATCGCGACGGCGAGTAATGCGGTCAAGGCGATCTTGCTGCTCATGTTTTTCCCCAATTCGCGTTTCCTCGATTGTTGAGTTTTTGCAAGGCGAGATCGACATTGAACGGCGCGAGCGCAACAAATGCAAGGATTGCCGCCGCGCATTCACTCGCTTATGAAGTCTGCCTTTGCGCTGCGATACCTGCAGGACGCGGCTGATGGCTGAGCTCAAAGATAAAATCGCGGCCTTGGAATCTCGCGTGCAGGGCCACCCGGCCGCGATGCTGGGCGTGGCCCGCATGCTGCAAGAGGATGGACAAAGAGAGAGAAGGCGCTTGCCATGTGCCGCGCAGCGCTGGCGCTGGCGCCGGATGATGCGCAGGTCGCGGCAAAGGCGAAGTCCTTCATCAACGGAACCGTGCCGCAATGGCATTTCAACATCGTAAAGACCATGCGCGCAATGCGGCGTATGACGCCGCACTGCGGCGGGCGGTGACGCCCGCCTCACGCGTGCTCGAAATCGGAACCGGCACCGGCTTGCTTGCCATGATGGCCGCCCGCGCCGGCGCCGCCGCAGTCGTTACTTGCGAAGTCGTACCCGCGATTGCGGAGAAAGCCGTCGAGATCGTGGCCCGCAACGGCTATGCGAACCGGATCCGCGTGATCGCCAAACCTTCAGACCGGCTCGATGCCGAGGCGGATATGGGCGGCCGCGCCGATATTCTGGTTTCGGAAATTGTCAGCAACAATTTTCTTTCTGAGGGGGTTTTGCCGGCGCATGAACGCGCGGTTCGCGACCTGCTCAAGCCGGGAGCCCGCGTCATGCCAGCGCGCGGAAAGGTGCGTGTGGCGTTGGCGCACGATAGCGGTGAGACGCGGAGCCTGGCACAGATCGCGGGATTTGATCTATCGGCTAATGAGCTGGCCCAACCAATACGGCGGATCATCGTCGGCGACGGACAGCTCGCGTTGCGCAGCGATCCAGCCGATCTGTTCGTTTTCGACCTTGCTTCCGCGCGTTATTGCGCTCCGGCGCAGGCTTCAGTCGCCTGCCGGTCGACCGGCGGAGACGTCAACGGTATCGCACAGTGGATCGCGCTGGAGCTCGATGAGGCCACGCATTATGAGAACCGGCCGGGCGTGGCCGTAAAATCCAACTGGGCCGCGGTGTTTCACGCATTCCAGCATTCGATCCACACCGTTCCCGGGCAAGAATTGCGAATATACGGTGCGCACGATCGCGAACAACTGACAATCTGGATTTAACATCCGCCTCACGCGGCGCTGGTCGCACGTCCGCCTTTGAGCCGCTTGTCCAGATAGCCGCCGACCGACGTCATCAACGACTCGATCTTGCCGTCGAAGAAATGGTTGGCGCCGGGCACGATCTTTTGCTCGATGACGATGCCCTTTTGGGTTTTGAGCTTTTCGACCAGAGTCGTCACATCGCGATGCGGCACCACCGCGTCCTTATCGCCGTGGATGATCAGCCCGGAGGACGGGCAGGGCGCCAGGAACGAAAAGTCATAGAGATTGGCCGGTGGCGCAATCGAGATGAAGCCTTCGATCTCCGGCCGCCGCATCAATAGCTGCATGCCGATCCAGGCGCCGAACGAGAAGCCGGCGATCCAGCAGCTGCGCGCCTCGGTATTGACCGATTGCGCCCAATCGAGCGCCGAGGCCGCATCGGACAATTCGCCGATGCCATGGTCGAACGCGCCTTGGCTGCGGCCGACGCCGCGGAAATTAAAGCGCAGGGCGGAGAAGTTGCGGTGCACGAACGCGTAGTACAGTTGATAGACGATCTGGTGATTCATCGTGCCGCCGAATTGCGGATGCGGGTGCAGCACGATGCCGATCGGGGCATTCTTTTGTTTGGCCGGGTGATAGCGGCCCTCGATGCGGCCGGCGGGCCCCGTAAAAATGACTTCGGGCATTCGTTGTTAACCTCGCTCCGCGCCGATGGGCCTATTGCAATGGCGGCAAACAGGGCTTGCTTGACGCCGCCGGCCACCGAACGTAAGTCACTAATACCCCATGGTATTTTTGGAACAGGCGACGATCCTGATCCGATAATGGCTTGGTCCGGTAGCGGCTTGTTCCCGTGACGGTTGTTCCCGTCGCGGCTTGGGTCGCGACTTCTAGCACAGGCCAGGGGACGCAAAGCAAGCGCAACGAGCAGTCGTACAGCATGTCCGCGCGCAGCTATTTGGACTGGAACGCCACCGCGCCGATGCGCGAGGAGGCCAAAGCGGCCTTCGCCGCCGCCATTTCGCTTGCCGGTAATCCATCATCGGTCCATGCCGAAGGTCGCGCCGCCCGGGCGTTGATCGACGCCGCACGGGAAGAAGTCGCGGCGCTGGTTGGGGCGCTGCCGGGGAACGTGTTTTTCACCTCGAGTGGAACCGAAGCCAACATGCTGGCGCTGACGCCGGCGATTGAGACGTCGGACGAGAAGCGGCCGCGCAGGCGCCTATTTATCTCGCCCATCGAGCATGTTTCGGTGCAAAGCGGCGGACGCTTTTCCCGTGACGCAATCGAAGAAGTGCCGGTCGGTTCGGACGGCAGGCTCGACCTCGCCGCGCTGGCGGGCGCCATTGCCAATGCGCCGCGGGCGCTGGTTTCGCTGATGCTCGCCAATAACGAGACCGGCATCGTTCAACCGGTCGCCGAAGCTGCGGCGATCGTGCATGACGCGGGCGGTCTCCTTCACGTCGACGCCGTCCAAGCCATCAGCCGCATCGCTTGCGACATGACGGTGCTCGGCGCCGATATCCTGACGCTCTCGGCCCACAAAATCGGCGGCGCCAAGGGTGTCGGGGCGCTGGTGCGCGCGCGCGAGGACATTCACTTTCCCGAGCCGCTTATACGCGGCGGCGGCCAGGAACGGGGGCTGCGCGCCGGAACCGAAAACATCGCCGGCATTGCGGCCTTCGGCGCGGCTGCCGCCGCGGCGCGCGTGCGTCGCGAGGGCGAATCGGCGCATATGGCGGCGCTACGCAATCGGATGGAAGCGGGCTTACTGGCGATCGCACCGGGCGCCGTGGTGTTCGGCCGTGAGGGGGGCGTCGAGCGGTTGCCAAACACCACGCTGTTCGCGCTAGCCGGGATCAAGGCCGAAACCGCCGTGATTGCCTTCGATCTCGAAGGCGTGGCGGTGTCCTCGGGCGCGGCCTGTTCCTCGGGCAAGGTACAGCCATCGCATGTCCTGGCAGCCATGGGCGTTTCGCCCACGCTCCTGCGGGGGGCCGTGCGCATCAGTCTCGGTTGGAGCACGACCGAGGCTGACATCGAAAAGTTCCTCAGCGCTTGGACAAAGCTTGCAAGTGCATTATCTAAGGCACAACGAGGCATCGCAGCCTGAAAGACTGCAGGAACCGAATGAATTTCGCCGTTTAAACGACTGATATCGCATCACAAACGGCCCAATATAAACGACTAATTGGGGGTGAACCGAAGCCAAAAGGCCACCTGACCATACCGACTAAATCCAACCCGCGGTCCTTGAAACCGTGAGCGGAGGGACAAATGCCGGCAGTACAAGAAACCGTCGAGCAGGTCCGGCGCATCGACGTCGATCAATACAAATACGGATTTGAGACGCTGATTGAATCGGAAAAGGCCCCCAAGGGCCTGTCCGAAGATACAGTGCGCTTTATCTCGGCGAAAAAGAATGAGCCGGACTGGATGCTGGCCTGGCGGCTCGAAGCGTTCAAGCGCTGGCTGACCATGCGCGAGCCGAAATGGGCCAAGGTCGAATACGGTCCGATCGACTACCAAGACATTTACTATTACTCCGCGCCCAAGAAGAAGGACGGACCGCTATCGCTCGACGAGATTGATCCGGAAATTCTGCGCACCTACGAGAAATTGGGCATTCCGCTGCGCGAGCGGGAAATGCTCCTCGGCGTGCAGGGCGCTACGGCGGCGGCGAGCGAGGGTTCGGACGGCGCCGAAGCGGAAGGCGGCGGCAACGGTTATGGCCGGGTCGCGGTGGACGCGGTGTTCGACTCGGTTTCAGTCGCCACGACGTTCAAGGCGGAATTGGCCAAGTCTGGCGTCTTGTTCATGCCGATTTCGGACGCGCTGAAAGAGCACCCGGATCTGGTGAAAAAGTATCTCGGCACGGTGGTGCCGGTCAGCGACAATTTCTTTGCCACGCTCAATTCGGCAGTGTTCTCCGACGGCTCGTTCGTTTACGTGCCGCCGGGCGTGCGCTGCCCGATGGAGCTGTCGACCTATTTCCGCATCAACGAGCGCAATACCGGTCAGTTCGAGCGCACGCTGATCATTGCCGACCGCGGTTCATACGTGAGTTACCTTGAAGGCTGCACTGCGCCGGTTCGCGACGAGAACCAGCTCCATGCCGCGGTCGTCGAACTGATTGCGCTCGACGACGCCGAAATCAAATATTCGACCATTCAGAACTGGTATCCGGGCGACGCCAAGGGTCGCGGCGGCGTCTATAACTTCGTCACCAAGCGCGGCGATTGCCGCGGCAAGAACGCCAAGATTTCGTGGACCCAGCTCGAGACCGGCTCGGCGATCACCTGGAAATATCCGAGTTGCATTCTGCGCGGCGACAATTCGCGCGGTGAGTTCTATTCGATCGCCATCTCCAACGGCTATCAGCAGGTCGATTCCGGCACCAAGATGCTGCACCTCGGCAAGAACACCACGAGCCGGATCATTTCCAAGGGCATCGCCGCCGGTCATTCCAACAACACCTATCGCGGACTGGTCACGGCGCATCGCCGCGCGACCGGCGCGCGCAATTTCACCAATTGCGATTCGCTTCTGATCGGCGACCAGTGCGGCGCTCATACCGTCCCCTATATCGAGGCGAAGAATTCCTCGGCAGTGTTCGAACACGAGGCGACGACGTCGAAGATTTCCGAGGACATGCTGTTCTACTGCCGACAGCGCGGGCTTTCGGCGGAGGAGGCGACCGCGCTTGTCGTCAATGGCTTCGTCAAAGACGTGCTGCAGCAGCTGCCGATGGAATTCGCCGTCGAGGCGCAGAAGCTGATCTCGGTTTCGCTCGAAGGCTCGGTCGGATGAGCGGACGGCCAATTGTCAACATTGCCGATGTGCCACTCGCCGACCGCGGCAATGGCGGCGCGTTTGCAGTCAAATGGGGCCGTATCGGGCCGATGCTTGGGCTGCAGGCGCTCGGTTGTGCGCTCCATGTAGTGCCGCCCGGAAAGAAAGCGTTCCCGTTTCACCGTCATCACGTCATGGACGAATTGTTTTATGTGCTCGACGGCGCGGGCGAATATCGCTGGGGCGAGGAGCGGCTGGCGATCAAATCCGGCGACCTGATTGCCGCCCCGGCGGGGACCAAGCCGCATCAGTTGATCAATACCGGTAAAGACGAACTACGTTATCTCGGCATTTCGAGTATCGCCGCGACCGAAGTGGTCGATTATCCGGACTCCAAAAAGGTTGGCATCATTGCCGGCACCAAGGGCGGCGAGTTGCAAACGGCGACCTATCGCGGCCTCGGACGGATGCAGCCGGCGGATTATTTCGACGGCGAGAACGATTAAAAATTCGAACGAATAGAGAGATACGCAAAATGCCTTTGTTGGAAGTCAGGGATCTGCACGCCGAGATCGACGGCAAAGAAATTCTCAAAGGACTCGATCTCGACGTCGAGGCGGGCCAGGTGCACGCCATTATGGGCCCGAACGGATCGGGCAAGTCGACGCTGGCTTATGTGCTGGCCGGCAAGGAAGAGTACCGGCCGACCGCGGGCAGCGTGCGCTTTGACGGCCGCGATTTGTTCGAGATGGAGCCGGACGAACGCGCCGCGGCAGGCCTGTTTCTCGCTTTTCAATATCCGCTCGAGATTCCCGGCGTTGCCACGATGACTTTCCTGCGTACTGCGCTTAACGCCCAGCGCAAAAAACGCGGCGAAGCGGAACTGTCCACGCCGGATTTCATCAAGAAAGTACGTGAAACCTCCGGCAAGCTCGGCATCGATCAGGAAATGCTACGCCGCGCGGTCAATGTCGGTTTCTCCGGCGGCGAGAAGAAGCGCAACGAGATTTTGCAGATGGCGCTGCTCGCGCCGCGGCTTGCGGTGCTCGATGAGACCGATTCCGGGCTTGACATCGACGCGCTTAAAATCGTCGCCGACGGCGTCAACGGTCTGCGCGGGCCGGATCGTTCGTTCGTCGTCATCACCCATTACCAGCGGCTGCTCAACTACATTGTCCCTGACGTGGTGCACGTTCTCTCGCGCGGCCGCATCGTGCGGACTGGCGGCAAGGAGCTCGCGCTGGAGCTCGAAGCCGGCGGCTATGCGCAGTACCGGGAGGAGGTGCCGGCGTGAACGCGGAAGTCGCCGTCATCAAGACCGCGGCGGAAACCGCGCTGGCGCAGACCTTCGCGCAGGTGCGCGATCGGCTGCCCGGCGACGACGCGATCGCGGCGCGGCGCGATGCTGCTTTCAACATATTCGCCAAAGAGGGTTTGCCGCATCGGCGGATCGAGGAATGGAAATATACCGACCTGCGCGCGCTGATGCGCGAAGCAAAGCCGCTGGCAAGTCCGCCCGACGCCGCGGCCAAGGCGCATGCCAAAACTGCTGGTCGAATGTTGGGCGACCTCGATGCCCGCCGGCTGGTTTTCATCGACGGCGCTTTTGTCGCCGAATTATCCGATTTACGCGATTTGGACGCCGGACTGACTGTCACCTCGCTGGCAAAGGCGCTGACCGACGGCGATCGCGCGCTGACCGCGCGGCTTGGCAAGCTGGCGCCAGGAAACGACGTCGCGGTTGCCCTGAACACCGCTTTGATGGGCGATGGCGCTGTGATCCGTATCGCCGCGGGCGCCACGATCGAACGGCCGTTGCATTTGCTGTTCGTCGTTTCGGGCAAGCCTGCGGCGACATTCACCCGCTCGCTGGTGATGATCGAACACGGCGCCCGCGTCATGCTCGTCGAGAGCCATGAAGGTCCGGCGGGCAGCGATTATCAGGTCAACGCCGCCCTCGAATTGTTCGTTGGCGACCGCGCTCATGTCGACCATGTCAAAGTGATCGGGGAGGGCAGTGACGCGCTGCATGTTTCGACCCTGGCAGCGGTGATCGGCGCCCATACGCGATTCAACACGTTCAGCTTTATCGCGGGCGGCGCGGTGGTGCGCAATCAGCTGTTTCTCAAATTCGATGGCGAGGGAACGGTGGCGGCGATTCGCGGCGCGGCGTTGCTGCGCGGCCGGCAACATGCCGATACGACGCTGATCGCCGATCACATTGCGCGCGATTGCCAAAGCCGCGAAATGTTCAAATCCGTGCTCGATGACGAGGCGCATGGCGTGTTTCAAGGTCGCATCATCGTCCGCCGTCATGCGCAAAAGACAGACGGAAAGATGATGACCCAAGCGCTGCTCCTGTCAGAGCGCGCCGAGGCCGACAACAAGCCGGAGCTGGAGATCTACGCCGACGATGTGCAGTGCGGCCATGGTGCGACCGCCGGCGCGCTGGACGAGGAGCTCAAGTTCTATCTGAGGGCGCGCGGTATTCCGCCCGTGGAAGCCGAGGCGATGTTGATCCAGGCCTTCCTTGGCGAAGCGATCGACGGCATCGAGCATGCCGGCTTGCGCGAGGCTTTGATCGAAAATGTTGCAGTATGGCTTGGCGCGCGCGGGCAAAAACGAGCGGATCGGTAAAGCGCCGCACCGGCGTACCGCTCACACGCTGCATCCAGTCTGGAAATTTGGAATGAGAATGGAAGAACGAGTCACCAGCAGCGTTTATGACGTAAACCGCATCCGGGCGGACTTTCCGATCCTGGCGATGCAGATTTACGGCAAGCAGCTCGTTTACCTCGACAATGCGGCCTCGGCGCAAAAGCCGCGTGCGGTGCTCGACCGGATCGAGGAGGCCTATACGCGCCAATACGCCAACGTGCACCGCGGGCTGCATTTCCTCGCCAATGAAGCGACCGAGGCCTACGAGAACGCGCGCGAAAAAGTCGCCACCTTCCTCAATGCCAAGCGCAAGGAGGAGATCGTCTTCACCCGCAATGCCACCGAAGCGATCAACCTCGTCGCCTACACATTCGGCCGCGAGCGCATCAAAGCCGGCGATGAGATCGTGCTGTCGATCATGGAGCATCATTCCAACATCGTGCCCTGGCATTTCTTGCGCGAGCGGCAGGGCGCTGTGATCAAATGGGCGCCGGTCGACGATGAAGGCCACTTTCTAATCGACGAATTCGAAAAGCTTCTCACGCCGCGCACCAAGCTTGTGGCGATGACCCACATGTCGAACATGCTCGGCACTTTGGTGCCGGCCAAGGAAGTGACCCGCATCGCCCACGCCCGCGGCATTCCGGTGCTGTTTGACGGCGCGCAAGCCGCGGTGCACCTCGAGGTCGACGTGCGCGACATCGATTGCGACTTCTATGCCTTCACCGGGCACAAGCTCTACGGCCCGACCGGGATTGGCGTGCTGTACGGCAAATACGAGCATCTGGCCGCCATGCCGCCGTTCAACGGCGGCGGCGAGATGATCCGCGAAGTGTTCGAAGATCGCATCACCTATGGCGATCCGCCGCACAAATTCGAAGCCGGCACGCCGTCAATCGTCCAGGCGATCGGGCTTGGCGCGGCGATCGATTATGTGAACGCGATCGGCAAGCCGCGCATTCGCGCGCATGAGGCCGATTTGATGCGCTATGCCCGCGATCGTCTGCGCGAAATCAATTCGCTGCGCGTTTTCGGCGCTGCCAAGGATAAGGGGCCGATCATCTCGTTCGAGCTCAAGGGCGCGCATCCGCATGACGTGGCGACGATCATCGATCGCGCGGGCGTGGCAGTGCGAGCCGGCACGCATTGCGTCATGCCGCTCCTGGCTCGTTTCGGCGTGACCGCCACCTGCCGCGCCTCTCTTGCCATGTACAATACGCACAACGAAATCGACTGCCTTGCGCAGGCGCTGCTCAAGGCGCAGAATCTGCTTGGATGATGGTTGGTCATGACTGAAGAAACCAAAACAGATGCCAAGCCCGCTACGGCGGAAAGCGCGGAGCGGCCGTCGGCTATTCCGCCGGACGAAATGGCGCGCCTGACCGATGAAATCGTCGGTGCGCTCAAGACGGTTTACGATCCCGAGATCCCGGCCGACATCTATGAGCTCGGCCTGATCTACAAGGTCGACATCGATGACGACCGGATGGTCAACATCGATATGACGCTGACCACGCCGAATTGTCCGTCGGCTGCGGAATTGCCGATGCAAGTGGAAAGCGCCGTCGCCGGGGTTCGCGGCGTGCGCGAAGCCAAGGTCAATATCGTGTGGGATCCGCCGTGGGACCCGAGCCGCATGTCGGACGAGGCTCGCGCGGTGCTCAATATGTGGTGAGTTGCGGGCGACATTGGCGCGCATTACATAAAATGGCGCGACTCGTTGATTGATGGTTCAATTGGCGATTGAAGGATCAAACGCGCGGAGGATGTGAAGATGGCCGTTGCTCGGCCCAGACCTCAGGTGGTGCGGCTCACGGAAGCCGCGGCCGAACGCATCAAGACGGTGATGGCGAAAGCCGATCATCCGATTGCCGCCGTGCGCGTCGGCGTCAAGAACGGCGGCTGTGCCGGCATGTCCTACATCATGGAATATGCCGAGAAGATCAATCCGCTGGACGAGGTCGTCGAGGACAAGGGCGTGCGCATCCTGATCGATCCCAAGGCAGTATTGTTCCTGCTCGGCACCGAGATGGATTACCGGATCGATAAGCTGTCGGCGCAATTCGTGTTCAATAATCCGAACCAGACTGCGGCCTGCGGCTGCGGTGAATCGGTCCAGCTCGAACCCGCCACCGGGGTTCAATAAGCCTTCATTGCACGCTTGCTGGGACGGTGATGGCGCCGTGT
Source organism: Xanthobacteraceae bacterium (assembly GCA_035943155.1). Lineage (GTDB taxonomy): Bacteria > Pseudomonadota > Alphaproteobacteria > Rhizobiales > Xanthobacteraceae > BOG-931. Next base: position 11,678 of record DASZCJ010000209.1, read on the forward strand.
GCGCCGACGCTGCTTAATCCGTCACACCTTGACCGGCCGGAATAAGAATGCCGGCAGGTGGGAGACGTCGGCGTCCTCGCTGCGCGGGCGCGGCGGCGGAGCCGGCGGGGCGCGGCGCGATCTCACCTCTTCGCCGCGCGTCGGCGCACCGTGCCGCCGCGGATGGTGATGGCCGTGGTTTGTGCCATCGGTTTTACCATGGCTCTTACCATGGCCTTTGCCATGAGGTTGACCATGGGG
>DASZCJ010000210.1:0-2590 GCA_035943155.1 Xanthobacteraceae bacterium
GCACTCGCCAAATATCCGAATGTTTCGGTGAAGCTGTCGACCACGCCATTTTATTCTTCGGAATCATATCCATTTCGCGACATGACCGAGCATATCCGGCGGCTGTTCGACGCTTTCGGCCCGCGCCGTTGTTATTGGGGAACCGACCTCACCAACTCCTATCGCAAAGCTACCTACCGTCAGCGCATCACGCATTTCACCGAAACCCTCGATTTCCTGTCGGACGAAGACAAAGAGTGGATCATGGGCCGCGCTATCGTGGAGCGGCTTGGGTGGAAATAATGCCACCGCTTGGCGAAGACCCACGCCTTGGGCGCAAATCTTCAGCACGAAGATGACCAAAATTATCTTGACCCGGCACGGTCATGTCGAAGGCATCAAGCCGGAGCGGTTCCGCGGGCGCGAGCCGCTGCAATTGACCGAGCGCGGAGCCGCCGAGGCGGCGGCGCTGGCGCAGCGGATCGCCGCCGCGTGGCGGCCTACGCACATCTATACCAGTCCGATGGGCCGATGCATCGCCACTGCGGCAGCCATCGCGCGGACCACCGGCGTCGCGGCGAAAACCTGCGAGGACCTCAACGATATCGATTACGGCAGCTGGCAGTTCAAAACCTTCGCTGACGCCAAAGCGCTGGACCCGATGCTTTTTGCCGCCTGGTTCGCGAGGGCGCATCTGGTGCGCTTCCCGAATGGCGAGTCGCTGCAGGATCTCGTGGCGCGTACCGCAAATGCGCTGCGGATGGTACTGGCGCACCATCCGGACGAAACCATTGTGCTGGTCGGCCATGACAGCGTGAACCGCGCCTTGCTGCTCGAACTTCTCGATCAGCCGCTTTCCGCTTACTGGCGTGTGGCGCAGGATCCTTGTTGCATCAACGAAATCGATGTCACCGCAGGCAGCGTTCGCGTCCGACGCATCAACGAAACGCAACACCTCGAAGCGGTTACTGCGGAGCACGACCGGCAATGACGCCGTCGCACAACGAGAGCTAGGCAGGATGGCCGGCGACAGACCCTTCGTCGGCCGCTCGGTCCTGCGGCTCGAGGACCGCCCCCTGGTCGTGGGCCAAGGGCGTTTTGCGGCCGATGTTTCGTTTGCGCATCAACTGCATATGCGGGTAGTCCGCTCGACCCACGCGCACGGCCGCATTGTTGCAATCGATATCGCCAAAGCGCGCGCCGCCCTGGGCGTCATCGCGTTGTGGACGGTGGCCGATGTCGCCGATATCCCGCCGATCGATTTCCGCCTGACGCGGATTGAAGGCCTTGAGCCGTACCGGCAACCGATCCTTGCCAAAGATCATGTTCGCTATATCGGCGAACCTCTGGCGGTTGTCTTTGCGGCGGATCCCTACAGCGCTGAAGACGCGGCCGAGTTGGTCACCGTCGAAATCGAAGAATTGTCGGGAGTCATGAGCGCCGAGGCGCCGCCGGCCGAATTTTCCCCCGGCCATCCCACCGAAGCCGCCATCATCCGCAAAGGTTATGGCGACATCGCGGCGGCGTTCGCCGCGGCCCATGCGAGCGTGACGCTCGAGCTTAAAATCGGACGGCACTCCGGCGTGCCGCTGGAGACGCGCGGCGCAATCGCCTGCTACGATGCCCCGCGCGATGTGCTCGCATTGTACGGCGCCGCCAAAGTGCCGCATTGGAATCGCGACGCACTCGCCCGCATGCTCGGCCGCCCCGCTTCTTCCGTGCATCTGCATGAAGGCCATACCGGCGGCGGCTTCGGCGTGCGCGGCGAACTCTATCCGGAAGACGTGCTCGCCTGTCTCGGCGCATTGCGGCTGCGCCGTCCGGTGAAATGGATCGAGGATCGGCGCGAACACCTGATCGCCACCAATCATTCCCGCGAACAGCAGTATCGTGTCCGTGCCGCGGTCGATCAAACCGGCCGGCTGCTCGCCGTCGACGGCGAGTTCTTTCACGATCAGGGCGCCTACGTGCGCACCCACGCCGCGACGGTACCCGACCTTGCCGCCACTATGCTGCTCGGCCCCTACCGCGTCGGCGCCTATAGCATGGTCGGGCGCATTCGCCTGACCAACAAGACGCCGTGCGGCACCTATCGCGCGCCCGGACGCTTTGAGAGCACGTTCGTGCGCGAGCGGCTAATGGATGCGATCGCCGCACAGCTCGGTCTCGATTGCGTCGAGGTGCGCCGGCGCAATCTGATTGCGGCAACGGAAATGCCCTATGCGCGTCATCTCGACACGCTCGGCACCGATATGACCTACGATTCCGGCGATTACGCCGGGCTGCTCGACAAAGCGCTTGCGGCCGCTGATTGGCGCGCGCTGCGCGAGGATCTCAAGCGGCGGCGCGCTGCCGGCGAAGCGGTCGGCGCCGGCTTTGCCATGTTTGTCGAGAAGAGCGGGCTCGGCCCGTTCGATTGCGTTCATGCCGCGATCGACGGCGCCGGAACGGTCGAGATCGTGACCGGCGCGACCTCGGTCGGACAAGGCATGGAAACCGTGCTCGCCCAAATCTGCGCCGACGAACTCGGCGTGGATTATCGGCAGGTTCGCGTCATCCACGGTCAAACCGATCGCATCGCCTTCGGCATGGGTACATTCGCGTCGCGGGT
>DASZCJ010000211.1:0-6188 GCA_035943155.1 Xanthobacteraceae bacterium
CTCCCAACGAGCGTTTTCACCAGAGGATAACGATTGGCAAAACGCGCCAGTTCCTCGCATTCCGATAGTTAGGCGAGATCGATTATCCCGGCTTCGCCGGCCTCAGTGCCCCAAGCGAGCAACAACCCGTCGCTGCTCCACGCGAGCGCTGTGATCGGCCCCTCGCCTGGTTTTTTAGCCAATATCTCAACGCCGTCGTCGATGCGCACCAGTAAGACCAGCCCGTTGCTGTAGCCCACCGCGACAACGTCGCTGCTTGGATGACAGGCAACGACGTCGATGCGGTGCGCCGACGGGGTCAACAAGCGCGGCGTCTTGCCCATCGGGCCGTCCTTGCTCGCAAACGGCCACAGCACGAGTTGGGTCGCTCCGGACGTCGCGAGCCATTGACCGCCCGGGGTCCATGCGAGCGACATCACCCTTGTGGCGTACCCCGACATCCGCATGTGCTGCCGGTCGACAAGCCGCCAGCCATGCAACATTGGCTCCTGCATGGAGGTGACCAGAAACCGGCCGTCGGGGCTTACGGTCGCGCCGAGATGCGAGCCCTTCCATTCGAGCTTTTCCGGCGTTGCGCCGGAGGCATTCGGAAACCAGAGCGTGGCGCCATTGTAATGGGCGATCGCGAGCCGGAACCCCTTGGGAAAAAATGCCAGGCCGCCGACCGTGGAGGGCGCTTCGTACGTGCGCAAATCCTTCGCCTGCACATAGGCGGTTTTACCCGCGGACCAGCCGACCGCGCCGTCCGGCCCGCGCGCGACGTGATCGATCCAGCGGTGCTTCGGGTCACTTGCCAAGATGCGGCTTTCCCCATTCGCACCGGTGAGGACAAGTTTGCTGTCGTCGCCGCCGGTAATGATGCGCGCACTGTCGGCCGCGCTGGTCAGGATAGCGCCGCTGTGGACGGCGACGCGACGCGGATCGCCATCGGACGCTACGAGCACGATGGCCTCTTCACCGAGCACGAAGGCGGCGGTACGGCCGAGAAAATGCGCAGCGACGATGCCGCAGCCACCGACGACGATCGGTCGCGTGCGCTCGACCACGGATACTGTGTCGCTGCTATGGACGGACATCGATGATTGCCGACTGCCGCTCTGAAGTTTCTGCCCAGCGTCAGGCGCCGATCCAGGATTAATTCCAGCTCGCCAAGAACTGCACTATTTCGCGATGCAGCTTTCGAACCCCTCGGTGATCATCTTGCCCGGCAAGTTGCGGCCGATGAAAACAATTCGGCTGTCGCGCTTCTCATCCGTTTTCCACGGCCGCTGATGATCACCGTCGAGGATCATGTGAACACCCTGAAAGACGAAGCGCTCGTCGTCGTCCTTGAACGCAAGAATGCCCTTGCATCGCAGAATGTTCGGGCCTTCCTTCTGCACAAGGTCCTGCACCCAGGGAAAGAACTTGTCGGGATCGAGCGGCCTATCGATGCGGAGCGAAATCGATTGCATCTCCTCGTCGTGATAATGCTTCAGCCCGCCATGCGCATGACCATGAGCGTGATCATGAGCATGATCGCCATGCTCGTGATCATGATGATGGTGGTGATGATCGTCGTTCTCGCCGCCGAGGAATTCCGGTTCCAGATCGAGGATGCGATCGAGATCGAAAGCATTGCGGCCGAGCACTGCGTCAAGCGGAACCTTGGCGTGCTGGGCTTTGTGCACCTTAGCGTAAGGGTTGATACCGCGAATGCGTGCCTCCACCTCACCGAGCTCCTCAGCCGAGACGAGATCGGTCTTGTTGATCAAAATCACGTCGGCAAAGGCGATCTGATTTTTGGCTTCCGGAGCGTCTTTGAGACGCTCGTTGAGCCATTTTGCGTCGGCGACGGTGACCACGGCATCGAGTTTGGTCCTGCGGCCGACATTCTCGTCGATAAAGAAGGTCTGGGCGACGGGCGCCGGATCGGCGAGACCGGTGGTTTCGACGATGATGGCATCGAATTTTCCCTTTCGCCGCATCAAGCCGTCGAGGATGCGCACGAGGTCGCCGCGCACGGTGCAGCAAATGCAGCCGTTGTTCATCTCGAACACTTCCTCGTCGGCCCCGACCACCAGTTCATTGTCGATGCCGATTTCACCGAATTCGTTGACGATTACGGCATATCTCTTGCCGTGCGGCTCCGACAGGATGCGGTTGAGCAACGTCGTTTTCCCGGCGCCGAGATAGCCCGTCAGCACCGTCACCGGGATTTTGTCGGCCGAAGTTTGCTCAGGCATTCACATCCTCCTGGCGGCTCGATTCCGAGCTGCGCGCCGGTCGGCGCCGATCCTGACCGGAAGCTCGGAATCGAAAGCGCGCTGGGCGATTGATCGCTCTGCCACGCTGTTGAGATGAGAGTGTAATCGGCTTGCCGTTTAATCAGTGGCGCTTTGAAACCACACGCAGTCTATATAGGCGATCCCAGGCGCACTCAAAACCCTCACGGTCGGCAGAGGTTCGCTCACGCCTCGAGATGGCGACGCGGCCAAACGAGCCAGACTAGACCGCCAAAAGGCCCGAGCGCGACCGATAGCAGGTAGATCAGCCCGGCGACCAGGATGATGGCAGGACCCGACGGCAGGTCCGCGGCATAGGAGAGCAGCAGGCCGGCATAGCTGGAAATGACTGCGCTCGCGACCGCCACCACGATCATTCCCGTTATGTCGCGGGCCCAGAATCGTGAGGTGATCGCCGGCAGCATCATCATGCCGACGGCAAGCAGCGTGCCGAGCACTTGGAAGCCGCCGACGAGATTGACCACGACAAGCGCGAGGAAGACGACATGCGCTGCGCCGCCGGCGCGGCTGACCGAGCGCAGGAATCCGGGATCGACGCAATCGAGCACCAGCGGCCGCCAAATCAGCGCGAGCACTAACAGCGAAACCGACGTGATGGCGAGGATCAAGCCCAGCGCGGCATTATCGATGGCGAGTACCGATCCGAATAGAAAATGCATCAGATCGATATTGCTGCCCTTAAGCGAAACAATAGTGACGCCAAGCGCCAGTGAAATCACAAACAATGCAGCCAGCGAGGCATCTTCCTTCAACGGGGTCGCGCGTGCGATCAGGCCGGCGCCGATTGCAATCAGAAAGCCGGCGATTAGGCCGGCCGCTGCCATTGCCGGCAAACTCAAACCGGCGAGCAGGAACCCGATTGCCGCACCGGGGAGGATCGCATGCGCCATGGCGTCACCCATCAGGCTCATGCGGCGCAGCATCAGGAACACGCCGATCGGCGGGGCGCCGAACGCGATCGCGAATGTGCCGACCAGCGCACGCCGCATGAACTCGAAATCAGCGAACGGAGCGATAAGATTGTCGTAGAGCATCGGGTGCGGCTTTATTCCGCCGCCACAGCGCAAGCCTCGGCGCTCTCATCGAAAGCTTCGCACATGTGCCGGGCTTTATTCAGATTCTCGGCGGTAAGCACCTCGTGGGTCGGACCCCAGGCGACCGGTTCGCGTGCCAGCAATAAAGTCTCGGGGAATACCGCTCTCACCAGATCGACGTCATGGAGAGCGGCAAGAACCGTACGCCGCTCGGCATGCCAGCGCTGCACGAGAGCCAGAAGTTCGGCAGAGGTCCTGGCATCGATAGCGGCGAACGGCTCGTCGAGCACGATCAGGCGCGCATCCTGGGCAATTAGCCGGGCGAACAGCATGCGCTGCATTTGCCCGCCGGAAAGCGTGCCGATGGCGCGGCGCTCAAAACCCGTCAGTCCGACTGCTGCGATTGCCGCTTTGATCGCGTGATTATCCTTGCCGGCAATGCCGCCGAACACGCCGCGGCTGCGCCACAGTCCCATCGCCACCATGTCGTAAACGCCGATTGGAAACGAGCGGTCGATGTCCGGTGCCTGCGGCAGATAGGCGATGCCGCCGCCATCGATGCCGTGGCGCTCGATCGAACCCGCAAGCGGCTTGAGCGTGCCCACGATGCCCTTGAACAGGGTCGATTTGCCGGCCCCGTTTGGTCCGACCACGGCAACGAGCGCGCCGTTTCTTATCGCACCGTCGAGGTGATGCACGGCGGGATGGCGTTCATAGCCAAGCGTCAGATTTTTGAATCGCAATTCCGGCATCGTTTCGCTCCGCCCTCAGCGAATGGCCCACCAGAACGCCACCCATAACAAAGCGATGACAATCCCAGCCGCCACAAGACGGTGAGGAGCGGATAATCGCAACAGCGACGGTCCGATTGCCGCTGACGGATGCGGTCCATCGTCATGGTGATGGTGGTGGCTCATCGCTTGGTCCAGGCCGGGTGAGGCTTACACGTTGTTTTATGGATGGTCGTACAAATGGGGCTGCAACTGATGTTACAATATAACATCATGCCCGGTGCACGCCAGCCAGCGGGCTTGGGTCTTGTTTTCCGCCGCGCGGCTCCCGCGCAAACCGACACCGCTGCCGAGTATCGCGCCTATCCTGATAAGGTTCGTGCATGACCGAACAAAATCCGCGGGTCGTCTGTATCGGCGAGGTGCAGCTCGAATTGACACGTGGCGCAGACGGCACGTTCGCGCCGGCCTGCGCGGGAGATGGTTTCAATACCGCCATCTACCTTGCGCGTGCGGGGCTCGACGTCGGCTTCGCCACTGCGGTTGGCGACGATCCTTATTCCGACAGCATCATGGCGCTGGCGTCGGCCGAAGGACTGGCCGGCAATCTGATCCTGCGCGTACCAGGCCGTCTGCCGGCGTTATGTTTAATTGAGCACGCCCGATCAGGCGAGCGTATTAGCCTGGTCTGGGCAGACGGCGCTCCGGCGCGCGACCTCTTCGAGCTTCCCGATTGGATGCGGATAGCGGAAAGCCTCATAGCGGCGCGGCTGATTTACTTTTCCGGCATCACGCTGTCGCTCTATTCGAATAACGGGCTTGGCCGTTTGTTTGCCGCGCTCGAGGTCGCACGACAGCGCGGCGCCAAAGTTGCTTTTGACGGCAATTTTCGCCCCGCGGGCTGGAAGGGAAACTTGGCGCGCACCCGCACCGTCTTTATGGAAGCGCTCAAACGCGTCGATATCGCGCTGCCGACCTTCGATGATGAAGCTGTGCTGTGGGGCGATCCATCACCGGAGAGCACGGTAGCTCGGCTGCAGGCCTTCGGTGTCGGCGAGATCGTGGTCAAGAACGGCCCGAACAGCGCGCTGGTCGCTGCATCCGGCGTTTTGCAATTCGTACCGGTGCCCGAAATCCTAGCGCCGGTCGATCCGACGGCAGCAGGCGACGGATTTAATGCTGGTTATCTTGCGGCCCGGCTCTGCGGCAGCGAGCCCGAACAGGCGGCAAGCGCCGCGCACCGGCTGGCTGCCGATGTGCTGCGCCATCCCGGCGCACTCCTGCCGCGCAGCGCCGCCGCAATCCATTGAGCAGCAACGCGGCATAGAGTCCCATAGGCTCCGGTTGCCCATCTTTATTTGCAACTGACAAAAATCCGATAGAAGCGTCCTTGGCCGGCTCCGGCATTCGCGCTATGGAGGGGAACACCCAATACAAGGGGTCAAACGGCCGTGTACGGCCGCATTGGAGGAAACGTCTATGAACCGCAAGATCACGCGACGCTCTGCGGTCGCGCTCGCGGCCGCCGCGCCGGTCGCATTAGCAAGCCGCGGTTTTGCCCAATCGCCGATCGTCATCAAGTTCAGCCATGTCGTGGCGAACGACACGCCCAAGGGCAAAGGCTCGCTCAAGTTCAAGGATCTCGCCGAGCAATACACCAACGGCAAGGTGAAGGTCGAAGTCTATCCGAACTCACAACTGTTCAAGGACAAAGAAGAGATCGAGGCGTTGCAGCTCGGGTCGGTGCAGGTGCTGGCGCCGTCGACCGCGAAGTTCGCGCCGCTCGGCGCCAAGGAATTCGAGGCGCTAGATCTGCCGTGGCTGTTCAAAGACGACGAGACCTACGCCAATGCGATGAAAGGCGAAGTCGGCAAGTGGCTGTTCAACAAACTCGAATCGAAAGGCATCAGCGGCCTTGCCTATTGGGACAACGGCTTCCACATGACATCGGCCAATCGTCCGCTGTTGATGCCTGCCGATTTCCAGGGCCTCAAAATCCGCATTTCCGGGTCCAAGATCGCCGACCAGTATTTCCGCGAACTCGGCTCGATTCCCCAGATCATGGCATTCTCTGAAGTTTATCAGGCGCTGCAAACCGGCGTAGTCGACGGTTGCGAAAATACCCCGTCCAATTATCT
>DASZCJ010000212.1:0-9150 GCA_035943155.1 Xanthobacteraceae bacterium
CAAATGAATGCCGGCGCCGAAGGCAACATGGCCGGCGGCCCGGCGGTTGACGTCGAAGCGCTCAGGTTCGTCCCAGCGGCGCGGATCGCGGTTAGCGGAGGCCAGGAACAGCAATACCTTCGCGTCCTGCGAGATTTCGACTCCGCCGATGTCGACCGTGCGGGTGGTGGTGCGGAAGAACGTCTGGATCGGCGACTCCCAGCGCAGCACCTCGTCGAAGGCCGGCCGTACCAGCGCTGGCTTCTCGCGCAGCGCCTGCCACTGCGCCGGGTTCTTGGCGAAGGCGTAGAGCGCGTTGCCGATGCCGACAATGGTGGTGTCGAGTCCGGCTGAGAGTAGCGAGCGCACCAACAGCGGCGCCTCCTCCGCCGTGATCTCGCCGGTGTCGACCGCAGCCCAGATGATCGCGCCGAGTCCGGCGGGCGCGAGCGCCTCACGGGCGCACTGGGCGTTGATCCAGGGCACGACCTTTGCCGCCTCGGCCATGACCGCCTCGAAATGCGCGTTGCGCGGACCAAAGGCGTTGAAGACCATGGCGCCGTAGGGCAGCAGGTTTTCCACGCCCTCCCCACCGAGGCCGACCGCCTTGGGAAACACGCTCAGCGGATAGGCCTCGGCGATGTCCGCGATCGCATCGACTCGCCGGCGAGCGACGAGCTCATCCGCGAGTTTCTCGGCCGCTTCCTTGAAGCCTGTGCGCAGGCCCGCCATCGGCTTTGCCGACAGCGCACGGTTCATCACTGTACGGCTGCGCGTATGCAGTGGCGGATCGGCCTCGAGGATTAGGCTCGGCGGCCGCCATGGCTTGGTGCGGCGAAAATCGTCGATGCCTACACCGGCCGCGGAGCTGAACGTCTGCCAGTCGCTCAGCGCCGCCTGCACTTCGGCATGGCGTGCGCACGCCCACAGCCCATAACGCTCAAGCCACACCACTGGCCCGGCTTCGCGCAATTCCGCATAAAACGGATAGGGCGCGGCAAGGAAATCGTCAGCGAAAGGATCGAGGGACGAAACCGGAAAGGCGAGCATCGCAAATCCTCGACGATGGACGCAGCGGCACCGGGCAACGGTGAGCAATCTTACGACGTTCGCCTTGACCCTGAAACGACGACGCCAGGACATTTTTCGTGGCCGGCGTTAATTGATCGCCAACGAAGCTCGACTCGACTTCCAGTCCTACCAGCCAGGCGAGGTCTGTTTGGGTCAAACCGCGACATGTCGCTTGGATCTGCGACTAGTCCGCTAGTCCCTCACGATCAGACAGCTCGCGTCATGAAACGGAGACAAAGGTTGGTGGGGCTTGGCGCAGGCGGGAAACCCGCGTCCACCCGCGGATCAAGTCCGAGGGCAAGCTTTTTCAGGATTATGCTTTAGCGATGTCCTTTGTCACCGCCCTTGCCGCCCCCACCGCCCTTGCCGCCTTGCGGAGGCCCGGCGTTGCGCACGACATTTCCGCCACGGTTCGGATTGCCGCCGCCAACGTTCACGTTGCGATTGACGTTGGCATTGCGGTTGACGTTAAGATTGCGGTTGACGTTTTGGTTCTGGTTCTGATTGCGGTTGATGTTCAAGTTGCGATTGATGTTCGCATTCGTATTGACGTTTGCATTGGTATTGACGTGCGCGTTGGTGTTGACGTTCCTGTTGCTCTTTGAATTCAGCGGCCCCGTTCCGCCATGCAGTGACGATTGATTGGCTTGGAACGTATGATTGCCTTGGAAATTATGATTGCCTTGGAACGTGCCGCGGATTTGGCCTTGTGGGCCTTGCTGCGTGCCGTGCAGATTGCCCTGGAACGTGCCTTGCGCGCCCTGCAGATTGTTCCTCGCGCCAAATTGCTGGCGCAGCGTCGCGTTCTGGAACCCAACCGCGCCGCGGTGAGCGGCATTGAACTGCCAATTGCTGAAGCCGTTTCGTTCAGCCACGAAATTGGTGCGATTGAATTGATTGTAGCGGACAACGTTGATGGTGACCGGGCCACCCCAACGGCCGCCCCAGCCGCCGCCCCAATTGTAATGACACCACAGTGCCGAGCCGACGAAAAATCCAACGCTAAAGCCAATGACCGCGGCGCCGACCACATAGCCCGGCGGGTACCAATAGAACGGAGCGTAGGCCGGCCACAGCCAAGGACCGTAGACCATGTAAGGATCATAGATCGGTACGTAATAAACGTCCGGGTCGACCGGTTCGATCACGATGTATTCGGGCGGCGGCGGTGGTGGCAGCAGTGCCGGATCGACACCGACTGGCACCGGGCCCAGCGGCGGAGGCGGTCCCGGCGGGGCAACGCTGCTGACTCTGACTTTGTCCGACGATTTCAGATTGCCGTTGGCCTGCGCCTTGCCGCGCAATTGCTGAATGGCATTGGAGACGTCGTTCGGCTGTGCCAGGAAGGCTTCGCCCAGTTGCTGCGTCCAGTCGAGCTTGTCGTTCATCATCGCGAGCACTTGGGGAACCGCCGTCAACCCCTTCACGCTGGGGTCCCACGGCTGTTGCACCGTCGCGTCCTGCAGCGCGTTCCCGCGCAGATTGGGATGCGCGCCCACCCAGCGTGACGCTTCGACCACTTCGATCGGATAGGTGGCAGCGGTCAGGATCTGCGCCACCAGATCGTCGGGATAGAGCGCAATCGGCGCCAGCAACTTCTCGAGTTCACCCTGGCCGAGTTGTTGGCCCGCCGGTTGCGGCGGTTGCGGCACCCCCTCGGGCGGCGGCTGCTGCGCGCCCGGGGGCGGCGGCAGTTGCGCTTCCGGGGCCGGTTGGCCCTGCGCAAAAGCGGGAAAGCTTGAAAGCACGAGCGCGCCGCTCGTCGCTATCGCGCAAGAAGTCCGCAGTAATTTCGACAAGCTCGTCATCCCCAATTCCCCCGGTCATCCTGCGCGGTCATTCCACCCATTAACCCTGGCTCTGGTTTGCGTCTTTTTAAGGCCAAGAGACTGGATTTCATTGCAAATTTCGAGCCGCCGGCCTGCGCTGTTAACGGGTATTGAGACGGTCAGCACGCTTTGCCGAAATAAAGCCGCAGATCTCCTCGATGCTTCGATGACCTATTGGGGAATGGGGACGGGGGGAATGGCGTTCGCGACCGGACGGCGCACCAGTTTTGCCGGATACAATCACCGACGTTTGCCACCGAGTGAGCTGCCGCAAAAGATATTAGGCAGCGCAGCGGTCGCAATCGTGGTGGCGTTGAGCGGTTCGACCGTTTGGTCCGTTTGGGACTTGGGCGGCCCCGGCGCCGATCAAATTGAAGTGGCCGACGCCCGTGGCGACAAACTCGCTGTGTCCCGCGGCGAGAAAGCCGATAAAACCGCCAATCATGGCGCCGGATTCCGTGGCGACAAACTTGCCATCTCGAATCGGGTTGGCTCGAATGTCTACGCCTCCCTATTTGATCCTCGATTCTCTTTGGACACTCCGTCGCGCTTTGTCGGCGACGCGCCGCTGCAACGCAACCTTGAGCCCGTAGCACTGACGCTTTCAACGCCTCCGTCAGCCGCAAACCGAAATAGAGCGGATAGTCCGCCAACATCGACGCGCACTGATCGCGCGGTAAAGAATTCGGCCTCGCCTGCGGGACAGCCGAATGTCCGTACCGCAGCCCTGCGCGACGGCGCGCAAAATCAAACCGCTTCGAATCGGCCGACCGTATTTCAGAGTATTTTTGAGAAGCTTTTCGGCAAGCCTGCTCCGGTCACGCTTGCCTATGCGGCCACCGACGATGCCGGCTTAAGCACCGGCAGGAATATGGCGAATATTGTTGCCGGCCGCTATGATCGCTTTACTGCCGTTTACGATATCTCCGCGCACACCGTTTATATGCCGGACGGCACGCAGCTCGAAGCGCATTCGGGCCTCGGCAGCCGGCTCGATGATCCACGCCACGCCGACGAAAAAATGCACGGCGTCACCCCGCCCAACATCTACGATCTCCAAATGCGGGAAGGATTGTTTCACGGAGTGCGTGCGCTCCGGATGATTCCCGAAGACGAAGAGAAAGTCTTTGGCCGGAGCGGCCTCTTGGCGCACACTTATATGCTCGGGCCGAATGGCGATTCAAATGGCTGCGTGTCCTTTAAAAATTATGATGTTTTCCTGCAGGCCTATCTCAACCACGATATCAAACGCCTCGCCGTCGTGACGCGTTTGGATTGACCCAGTGCGACCGTTGGCTGCGTCGCGCAACTCGCGTCGCCGCTTGTCACATGGCGGGCTGTCACATCGTGACTTGGTCGACGACAATTCCGGTCGACGGCCGCACTAACAGCACCTTGTCCTTACCTTTCACGTATTTCAGCCCTTGCAGCCCATCGATGCCGGCGATCCCCTGTGGGAGCGGATGCATTTCCTGCAGTTGCCCGAATGCTAACGCACTTGCGGGCTTGAGCGCGTCGGCGCCGGCGGCCGGCGTCGACTTGTCAGCCATCACCGCTTGGTAGATCTGCTGGCGCTGCTGCTCGTTTAGCCGCAGCGGCCAGGCCATCATCGGCATGTGGTCGAGCAAGTCATTTCGGCGCGAAAATTTCGCCGGCATGGTCTGGATCGTGGCTCCGATCGGCCCAGGCGGTCCGGCACCTGCGGCGGTAGTTGCCTGGTCGCCACTGGTCTGCGTCGGCGCCGTTCCTTGGCCGGCGGAAGGAGCGCCATCATCCGGCATCATCAGTGCGGCGCGCGCATCCTCTTGCGCCGGTTGCTGGTCTTGCGGCAGCGGAGGCGCAGCGCTCCAGGGCTGCGCAGCATGACCGGGATTGATCTGGCCCGTATCAGGCACAAAGCCGGGATTGGTCGGCGGCGATGGATTCTCGGCCTGCGCGGTTGTGATGAATATGGCGGTGGCTGCTGCCAGTGCGGCCGTCGCGGCGGCGAGCGTGTGGCCTTTCATGGCGATCTCCTTTGGCTGGTTCCGGAACAACAGCCAAAGGCCTAGCCAAGTTGCATAAATTCGTTGCAGCAGAATTCGCCGGGAACCCGCGGCGTCAGACGGCACGCTCAGTTCCAGCGCAGCAGATATTTCTCCAGGCGGCCGGCAATAGCGAAGATGAGCAATACAACGAATAGGATCAGGACAATCAGGGCGAACATCAGTGCGGCGTTATAAGTGCTCTGCGCGAAGGACAACAGATAGCCGAGGCCATGCGTCGCCGCGACGAACTCGCCTACCAGTGCGCCGGTGAAGGCAAAGCCGACCGCAATCTTGAGGTTGCTTAAGACCCAGGCCGTGACTGAGGGCAGATAGACATGCCGCACGAGCGCCCAGCGATTGCCGCCCAGCGTCATGACGCGCTCGACGATTCTGCGGTCTACCTGCCGGATTCCGGTGAACACGGTGAAAAAGATCAGTACCGCTACCAGAATGAACGACAGCGCGATCTTTGAAGCCAAGCCGATACCAAGCCAGATCACAAACAGTGGCGCCAAGATCACACGCGGGACCGCGTTGAGCACGGTCATCACCGGCTCGAGCAACTCGGCGACAAGTGGCACGAGAGCTGCGGCGACCCCGAGGATCACGCCGACAACAATGCCAAGCGCGAGACCGCCAAGCGCGGCGGAGAAGGTTGCCTCAAGATGCGGCCAAATCCGCCCATCTGAGAACAAATCCATCAGCGCAGCGCCGATCCGGCTCGGGCTCGGTAAATATAGAGGATTGAGCATGCCGGCGCGCGCGGCCGCTTCCCAGACCGCGAGTAGAATCACGAAAGCGATCAGCTGGCGCGCCCAAGTATAACGTGTCCAAGTGTAACGTGCAGGCGTATGGCGTGGACCACCATCCATCACGCCGCCTCCGCCCGGTGATCCACGGCACGTGAGAGATCCGCCCACAGCTGTTGATAGAGCGGAGCGAAGGCCGGATGGGTGCGCGAAAGGACCGGATCGCGCGGTCGCGGAATCGGCACCGTATAATGCTGGGTAATGCGCGCGCGTGGTCCTTGCGACAAAAGATAAATCTCATCGGACAGGCTGAGCGCCTCCTCCAAGTCATGCGTGACCAAGAGCACACTGATCTTTTCGCGCTCGACCAGTGCGACCACGTCCTTGACCACGCGGGCGCGCACAATCGCATCCAACGAGGCGAACGGCTCGTCCATGAGGATCAGTTTCGGCTTCATCGCCAGTACCTGCGCCAGCGATACACGTTTGCGCTGCCCGCCGCTCAAGTGCCGGGGAAAGCGGTCGCCGAAACCGGTAAGGCCCAGCCGCTCAAGCCAAGCCTCCGCTTCGGCAAGTGCCGTTCGGCGCGCGACACCATTGAACGTGAGACCGAGCGCGACGTTGTCGCGCACCGTTTTCCACGGCAAAAGCGCATCGTCCTGAAACAAAATCCCGACCTGCGAAGGCGGCAAGCCGGTCTCGACGCCACCCGAAAGCGGCTGCTGCAAGCCGATCACGGCGCGCAGGAGACTCGACTTGCCGGAGCCGGAAGGGCCGACCAAGCTGACGAACTGGCCGTCTTCGACGGTGAGGTTTGCTCCCTCAAGGACCGGCTCCCCGCCGTAGGAGATCGTCAACTCGTAAACGCGCAGCTTTAGCCTCCGGCGATCGAGGTATCGTACAGGCCAGCGATGTCCGAACCGGGCTTGATGAGGCCGCCGACTATCAGGCTCTGCTCCACGCGTTTGCCGGCTTCCAAATCGATCTTCACATTCTCGGGATACAATCCGTCGCGATGGCGCTGGAGGATGTCGCTGAACTCTTTGAGATCGAGCCCGGTCGTCATTTCTTTTGGCAGTGCGGCGCTAAGCTGCTCACCGCTCATGCCGTGCACCGCTTTGAGCGAATCCGTCAGGGCCTGCGTCAACGCCACCATTTCCGGCCGACGCTGTTGGATTTCTTTGCCCCGAACCGCGACACCCATGAATTCATACGAGCCGCCGAGATGGCGTTTGGCATCCTGCGGATCCATCGCGTTCACCAGCACGCGCGCGCCGGCGCCCCTTAGCAATGTCAGCGCCGGCTCCTGGACCACGCCGGCATCGATCTGACCCTGACGCAACGCCTCGAAAAGATTCACCCCCATAGTCGCGAACTGCACTTTCGCGGCGTCGGCGCCTGCCTCCTTCAGAAGATAGATCGTCAAGGAGTGATCGGCGTTGCCGAGCGCGGATATGCCGACCGTCTTGCCCTCGAGATCCTTGATCGATTGAATTTGGCCAGCGGTTTTCGGCGCGGTAACGACGGCGAACAGCGGCAGCCGTCCGGTAACCGCGAAGCGACGGATATCGGCGCCGACATTGACATAGGCTTGCATGGCGACGTCCAAAGCGGTGGCCGCATAGTCGACCGCACCGCCGATCAACGCCTGCATCGCCGCATTGCCGCCGCGGGTGTAGACGAGCTGCACGTCGAGGCCATGGTTCTTGAAATACCCGTCGGCGCGCGCGACTTCATAGGGCACCCCGCATAAGAGCTGGCTGCAATAAGCGAGCTTGATTTGCCGGCCTTGCGCCGAAACGCCAGACCCCGCCGCCGGAATGACGCTTGCGGCAATCGTCGCGCCCTTGAGCAATGAGCGTCGGGAAAAATCGGTGCCCGGCACGCGGGCCGTGGTTTCATCGCAGCAGCTCATGGCCGCATATTGTCGCGATGTCGCGAGCATAGGCAAGGGCTGCATATCGCCTGGATTATTTGCGCGCCATCGCAATTTGCGCCCTGCTGTCGAAATCTAATCCTGTGCTAGACTATCGCCCTCGCCGTTTTAACCCCGCTTCCGTTCAGTCTCGCACGATTTTCACGTCTCGCGATTAGCTGTCGGCCCATGAGGAGAGTCACATGCGCGTGCTCGGATTGATGTTTGCTTCTGCTGCGACCCTCGCTTTGGCTGTTGGCTTTGTCATCGTGCCGGCGCCAAGCGCCAGCGCGCAGACCAAGTTGACGATGGGAAAAGTGATCGGCGGCGACGGCTTTCACATTCCGACCTATGTCGCGCTCGATCAAGATTTTTTCAAAGCAGAAGGCCTAGACGCCACGCTGGTGGAATTGCCGGCGAGTTCGATGGTGTCCGCGGTGATTTCCGGCAATCTCGATTGCGCTCCGATCCCGTCGGGCGGCGCACAAGCGGCGCTGAGCGGCGCCAAGATTATGTACATCGTCGGCGAATCGCTCAGATCGCAATGGACCGTGACGACGCGGCAGGACATCAGCAATCCGGCAGACCTCAAAGGTAAAACGCTGGGCTTGGGCCGACCTGGCGGCGCCGATTACGACGAGGCGCAAGCGGTGCTTCACCGTTTCTTTCAGATGGATTCCGGCAGGGATTACAAGGTGATCTCGTTCCAAGGCGAGCCCGAGCGCATCGCCGCCATGGTCAACAACGACATTGTGGGCGCGTCACTATCCATCCCCCACGCCGTGGTCGCCGAGAAGGCCGGCCTGAAAATATTGCTGCGCACCGGCGACTATATCCCGCGAGCCGGCGGCACGGTCTGGTGCATGCAAAGCCTCGTCGAACAACATCCGGATACTGCAAAGAAAGTTATTCGTGCCATCGCGAAGGCGGTGATGTACTTCCGCACCAACAAAGAAGGCTCAATCAAGGTGATGGAGCATCACATCGGCAGCATCAAGTCCGACGAGGAGGCAGCCTTAATCTGGGATCAGCTGCACGATTCATTCGGCGCCGAGGTGCCGCCGGACCTGTTTCGCGAACTGCTGGACTCACGCCGGCTCACCATGATCGCGGCGCGACAATGGCCGGCGGACAAGCCGTTGCCTGATCCGGAGCAGTTTTTGGCCCGCGCGCTGCTCGATTCGACGCTCAAGGAAATGAATTACATTCCGGCTACGATCGCGCCGCCAACGAAATCAAATTGAAGTAACCATTCGCGGCAGCTCATTCCGTGGCGGCGCGCTGCGGCCGCCAGCGGTTCATCCGCTCCTCAACGAGCTTGACCAAACCGGTCATAATCAACGACAGCACAGCAAAGATAATCAGCCCGGCGAACACAACGTCGACATTGAAGCTGCTAGCGGCGCGCACCATGAGCACGCCGAGTCCATCCTGCGCACCAAAAAACTCGGCGACCACAACGCCGAGAATCGCGCGACCGATTGCAAGGCGCAGTCCGACGACGATAAACGGCAACGAATCGGGTATGACGACGAGCCGCGCGATATCCCATTCCTTGGCGCCAAAGGACCGCACAACGT
>DASZCJ010000213.1:0-6800 GCA_035943155.1 Xanthobacteraceae bacterium
AAATCGGCGCTGGTGTTGCGCGATCTCGATATCCTCACGCGCATGGCCAAACGCGACCTCGTCAAGGTGGCGATCTCAGTCACCACGCTCGACCCCAAGCTGGCGCGCGTCATGGAACCGCGCGCTTCCACGCCGCCGCGCCGGCTTGGCGCATTGCGTGAATTGGTGAAAGCGGGCGTACCGGCTTCGGCTTTGGTGGCGCCGGTGATCCCGGCGATCAACGATGCCGAGATCGAGCGCATCCTGGAGGCGGTGGCGGAGACTGGAGTGCGCCACGCCGGCTATGTGCTACTCCGGCTGCCGCTGGAGCTTAAAGACCTGTTCCGCCAGTGGTTGATCGAAAATTTCCCCGACCGTTATCGCCACGTCATCAATCTCATACGCGAGACGCATGGCGGCAAGGATTACGATTCGAGCTGGGGCAAGCGCATGACCGGTTCCGGCCCGATCGCTTGGATGATCGGCCGGCGCTTTGAGGTCGCCAGCGAACGGCTCGGCTTCAATTTGACCAGCGTGAGGACGACCACGGAACATTTCCGGCCGCCGCGGCCGGCGACCGAGCAACTCGATTTATTTTAGAGCATGATCCGGAAAAGTGGAAACCGGTTTTCCGAAAAGATCATGCTCCATCAAAATGCTAAGAGCGCCCAACCGATTCAATCTGAAGCGATTTTGCTGTAGCGCACCAAGGCGGAAATAAGCTTCGCCCGGAAAATTTAGCCGGTAATCCCGCATTGCGCGTAACGCCCGTGCATGCTCATCATGACCGGCATGAATCGCCAAAATCGCCAAGCGTCCTCCGGTCGCACGCCAATCAACGGCAAGCCAACAGCCAAACCGAGGGACGCTGCCCGCAAGGAAATTGCGGTGCGCCTGCCGCTCGGCGACGAGGAAATCACCCGACCGACCTTCCGGCGCGAACGCGCAGCCCTCAAGCGTGGCGTCTGGCCAATCGCCGGCTGTGACGAAGCAGGAAGGGGGCCGCTCGCCGGACCGGTGGTCGCCGCCGCTGTCATTCTCGATCCCGACAACATTCCGCGCGGCCTTGACGATTCCAAACGGCTCACGCCGGAACGCCGCGCCGTCCTCTACGAGCGCATTTGTGCCCGCGCGCAGGTCGCGGTCGCTCTGGCGCCGCCGGTGCGGATCGACCGTGACAATATCCTGCGCGCCTCGCTATGGGCGCTGGCGCGCGCTGTCGCCGCGCTGCCGGTGAAGCCGGCGCTCGTCTTTGTCGATGGCCGCGATCGCATCGATTCCGGTTGCGACTGCCAAGCCGTGATCGGCGGCGACGGGATCGTCGCCTCGATCGCGGCCGCGTCGATCGTCGCCAAGGTGACGCGCGACCGGCTGATGGCCTGCCTCGGGGCCGCCCATCCCGGCTATGGCTTCGAACGGCACATGGGTTATAGCGTGCCCGAACATTTCGCAGCCCTGGACCGGCTCGGTCCAACGATCCACCATCGCCGGTCTTTTTCGCCGGTGGCCATCGCGCTGGGCGAACTGGGCGCTGACGCCGATGAGATAATCGGCGATGTATTGCCGCTATAGTCTTCGCCGCGACTGGGTCCTCCTCGATGTTCTACGTTCCGCTTTATCTTGAATTGCTGCGCTCACGGCCGCAGCTCGTGTTCTGGTTCGCCGCGCTGGTACAAGCGGCGATATGGCTCGTTGTGCCGGCCGCGTTCTATTTTGCGCCGCCGGGCGACTTGGCGCAGCTCCTCGCCATCGGCCACGAATTCCGTTTCAACAGCGGCGTCGGTCCGCCGCTCGCTTATTGGCTAGGCGAAATCGCATTCCGTGTCGGCGGATTGTTCGCGGTCTATCTGCTGGCGCAGATTTGCGTGGTGATCGCCTATTGGTGCGTATTCGCGCTGGGCTGCGCCATTGTCGGGCCGGCGCACGCGGCCATCGCGGTGCTGCTGATGGTGGGCATAGCGCTGTTGACAGTGCCGTCGCCCGATTTCGGTCCGGCGATCCTGACGATGGCGCTGTGGGCGCTTGTTCTGCTGCATTACTGGCAAGCCGTGGCGCAGGGCAATAAACGATCGTGGTATGTGCTCGGCGCGGCGGCGGCGCTTATTTTGCTCACCACAGACGCGGCGCTGATCCTTCTGGGCACGCTCGTCCTATTTACGGCGCTGACCGAGCGCGGGCGCGCTGCACTTGAAGCGACCGAGCCCTGGATCGTTGCCGTCGCGCTTAGCTTTTTTCTGTTCCTACATTTGTTTTGGCTCGACGGCATCGGCGACAGCCTTAACCCTGTGCTGGACAAATTGCGTCAGGCCGCCGGCGACAATACGTCGGCTTGGCTGCGGCTTCTGATTGCACTGGCGCTCGCTCATGCCGGGCTTGCCATTCTAATTGTGCTCGCGGGCGGTTGGCCGCGCAGCCGGGCAATGGCGGCGCCACCATTGGTACGCAAGCCGATCGAGGCGTTTGCCGCAACCTTCATCAAGATCTTAGCCACGGTGCCGGCGCTGTTCGCCACGATCGTCGCAGTGATGATCGGACGTGCGGCGCCGATTGGCGGCGCGGCGCCTCTCGTCGTGCTCTCGGGGCTTTTCGTGGTGATGATGGCTGGCGATAGTATCGCGCTTTACCACGAGCGCGTGCTTGGCTTTGCCTGGAGCGGCCTATTGGTCGTACCGGCTGTTTTCGTCCCCTTATTAATTCTATTGCTGCCATGGGCGATAGGAACCGATCTGAAAATCGCGCAGCCGGCGAGTGCGATGGGCCGCTTCTTCGCCGAGAGTTTCGAGCGGCGCACCGGCCAGCCGCTGGCGATCGTCACCGGCGATCCGCGCACCGCGGCGCTGGTGGCGCTGGCAGCGCCAAGCCGCCCCAGTGTGCTTTTCGATGCAGCGCCCGAGCGTTCGCCTTGGGTGAGCGCGGACGATATCCGTAAGAAAGGAGCCATCGTGCTTTGGCTCACCAGCGATACCACGCCCACGCCGCCGCCCGATATTAAGACCCATTTTCCCGATCTCGTGCCCGAGGTGCCGCGCACTTTCGAACGTCCGGTGCAGGGACGCATGCCGGCGTTGCGGGTGGGCTGGGGCGTGATCCGGCCGGGCAGCGTTGCCGCGGCGCGAGCGCCGGCGCCCGCATCCGCCGCGCGCTAGAGCTGGGGCTCGCGACCTATAGCGGCGTTGTCTCGGCGCCGCCATCATTGCAGCCGACCCTGCTGCAACTTGATTTCTCACGTGCCCACGAAACCTCGTTCTTGATTGTCGTTTTCAGTTTTCTATTTGTCGATGTGTTCGATAATGCCGGCACGCTGATCGGGGTCACGCATCAAGCCGGCTTGGCCGACGCGCAGGGCAACTTGCCGCGGATGAAACAGGCGTTGATCGCCGACAGCTTCGCCGCCATGTTCGGCTCACTGATCGGCACCTCGACCACCACCAGCTATATCGAGAGCGCCGCGGGGGTGGCCGCCGGCGGGCGTACCGGATTGACCGCCGTTTTCGTCGCGGTGTTTTTCCTCGCCGCGCTATTTTTTGCGCCGCTCGCCGGCATGGTGCCGGCCTATGCTTCGGCGGCGGCACTGCTTTATGTCGCCTGCGTCATGGCGCGCGGCCTTGCTGAGATCGACTGGAACGACATGACTGAAGCCGCAGCGGCGATGGTTGCGGCGATTACCATGCCACTCACCTATTCGATCGCGACCGGCATCGGGCTCGGCTTCATCACTTATGCATTGGCGAAGTTGATTGCCGGAAAGTTTGCCGATGCCAAACCGGCGGTGTTGGTGCTGGGCGCTCCTTTTCGCCGTCAAATTTGCGATCGGCTAGCAGACGGTGCCATCAACGCGCACTCTTGGCGCGCTAGGATACTCTTGGCGCGCTAGGATAAAGCCGCTAGCGCTTTCTTGAGCGCCAGAAAATCCCGCCAAGCGAAACGCTTCTGCAATGGGCTGCGCAGCAAAAAGGCGGGATGGAAAGTTGCCAGCGCGCGAATTTCACGGCGACCGGTCTGATAGGAAAACCACCGTCCGCGCGAACGCGTGATGCCATCCTTGATGCCGAGCAAAGTCTGCATCGCCGGCCCACCGAGACATACCAAAATGTCCGGATCGGCGAGTTCGATCTGGCGGCGGATGAACGGCAGGCAGATGGCCGTCTCCTGCGGCGTCGGCGTGCGGTTGCCCGGCGGCCGCCACGGCACGACATTGGCGATGTAGGCGGATGTGCGATCGAGATCGATCGCTGCCATCATGCGGTCGAGCAATTTGCCGGAACGGCCGACAAACGGACGGCCGACAATATCTTCGTCGTAGCCCGGCGCCTCACCGACAAACATGACACGGCTTTTTGGATCCCCGTCGGCAAACACAAGCTGCGTCGCGGTTGCCCGCAACACGCAGCCTTCGAAAGTCGCAAGCAGGGCCTGCAATTCGTCCAGCGTTTTTGCGCTCCTTGCCGCTTCGCGGGCGGCCATGACCGCGGCTTCGGGCGGCGGCGGAGAACTGCCCGATGCCGGGTTTTGCCGCAGCGGTGACTGCGCCAGCGGTACTGGCGATTCGCTTGCCGCACGCCGTGTTCTTGGTTCGAGCGGGATAGTGCTCGCATTGCGAGGCCGAGACAGATCATCCGTCATCCGGTTGATCGGTTCCTCGCCAAGAAACGCGTCGACGCCGGCGTCGAGATAAAACGCGATCAGTTCGTGCGCGGCTTTGCGTTCGGGGATCATGCGGCGGTTTCGATCAAGCGATTTAGCGCTGATATTGCATCGTGACGGTAGCGATTGTCAGCGCGTCAGATTCGTGAACAATCGAACATGGACGTCCCGGATTAAAGAGCAGGCCAAGAAAACAGGCAAATAATACACATGAATACATCGGAGCTTCCGCCCCGTGAAGCGATGGAATTCGACACCGTTATCGTCGGCGCGGGGCCGGCGGGGCTTGCTGCCGCAATCCGGCTCAAACAGCTCGCGCCGGAACGGTCCGTCGTCATCGTCGAGAAGGGTTCCGAGGTCGGCGCCCACATACTCTCCGGCGCGGTGATCGATCCGATCGGGCTCGACCGCCTCATCCCCGAATGGCGCAATGAGGACACGCCGATCAAGACCGCGGTCACCGCCGATCGGTTCTATTTTCTCGGCGCCTCCGGCGCATTGCGGCTGCCGACCGTTTTGATGCCGCCACTCATGAGCAATCATGGCAACTTCATCGTCTCGCTTGGCGAAGTCTGCCGGTATCTCGCGCGCAAAGCGGAAGCGCTCGGTGTCGAGATTTATCCGGGCTTTGCCGCAATCGAGACGTTGTTGGAAAACGGCGCGGTCGCCGGGATCGCCACCGGCGACATGGGTGTCGGCAAGGACGGCCATCACAAATCGGGATTCGCGCGCGGCATGGAACTGCGCGGCAAATATACATTGTTCGCGGAAGGTGCGCGCGGCAGCCTGTCGAAAGAGCTGATCGAGCGCTTCGGGCTGCGGCACGATCGCGAACCGCAAAAATTCGGTATCGGCCTCAAAGAGCTTTGGCAGGTCGCGCCCGACAAGCACCGCCCGGGACTCGTGCAACACACGCTCGGTTGGCCGCTCGATAACCGCACGGGCGGCGGCTCATTCATCTACCACTTCGGCGACAACCTCGTAGCCGTCGGTTTTGTCGTGCATCTCAACTACCGCAATCCGTATCTGGCGCCGTTCGAGGAATTTCAACGGTTCAAGACCCATCCACTGGTCAGAGATACGTTGAGTGGCGGCAAGCGGATTTGTTATGGCGCCCGCGTTATTACCGAGGGCGGCTGGCAATCGGTGCCGAAGCTCGTTTTTCCCGGCGGCGCGCTCATCGGCTGCGCCGCCGGTTTCGTCAACGTGCCGCGCATCAAGGGTACGCATAATGCCATGCTGTCCGGAATGCTGGCGGCCGAGAACGTTGCCGCGGCTTTGGCGCAAGGCCGTGCCAATGACGAGCTCCCCGGCTATGAACAATCCTGGCGGTCCTCGCCGATCGGCCGCGATCTTTGGCGGGTGCGCAACGCCAAGCCGTTATGGTCCAAGCTCGGCACCTTGGCCGGTGTCGCACTCGGCGGGCTGGACATGTGGACCAATATGCTCGGCCTATCGGTGTTCGGCACTCTAAAGCACGGCAAGCCTGATTACGCGACGCTTGAGCCGGCAGCAAAATGCCGGCCGATCGCTTATCCAAAGCCCGATGGCCGACTCACTTTTGATCGGCTGTCGTCGGTCTATCTGTCAAATACAAACCATGAGGAAGACCAGCAGGTGCACCTGTTGGTGCGCGACAATGCTTTGCAAAAATCGTCGGAACACGACATCTATGCCGGACCTTCGGCGCGTTATTGCCCGGCGGCCGTTTATGAATGGGTTGAGGAGGCGGGGCAGCCCCGCTTTGTGATTAATGCGCAGAACTGCGTTCACTGCAAAACCTGTGACATCAAAGACCCGAACCAGAACATAATTTGGGTTCCGCCCGAAGGCGGGGGCGGGCCGAATTATCCGAATATGTGACATGCCGCCACTCTGCCGCCGCTCCGCATTACCGCGGGCCGGCCGGTAAAGCGAAGCAGGGCAAAGATCTTCTTTGATGCCGGCTCTTCCGCAGCCAGGCGCATTGCACGCGCGCCCGCCCCGATTTTGCCGTCGTTTCGGCCTAGGCAGCCATTCGGGCCGAGAATACCGCCGCCGAGCTTGTGTGCTTGCGAGCTTTGGGCAAAAAGTACATTCTCGCGACGACCGAGCACGACAGGCGCGCCCGACTCCCGTTTCGCCGGTCCTTAAGTTCGCCAATGGAGAAATCGTGATTCACCCGCTGCTGTCGCGGC
>DASZCJ010000214.1:0-12598 GCA_035943155.1 Xanthobacteraceae bacterium
GCACCGGGACCGAGACTCGTCCGGTATAATGCGGATCGGCGAGCAGATAGATTTCGGCGAGCGTTGCTTTGCCATTCACCGCATCCAGCGTACCGCCTAGCGCTGTGCCGAATTCCCAGCCGGTCTTGCCGTAAAGCGGCTCGGTGATTGACACGGAAATAATCGACTCGATCTTCTTCAGCGTCCGAAAAATCAAGGTGCGATGCGCCCAAGGACAGGCAAGCGAAACGTAGAGGTGATAGCGCCCGGCTTCCGCCGGAAATCCGCCTTCTCCGGAGGGACCGGCGCTGCCGTCGCATGTCACAAATTTGCGAAACGCCGGCGCCGGTCTGATAAAACGACCTTCCTTTGTGCGGGAAATGTCCTCTTGCCAGGCGCCGTTGACGAGTAAGCCCATCGCTTTCTCCAATGCTTAGGCAATCCAATTTAATCATTATTGGCATTTGCGATAGGTCGCCGGGCGTGCACGAAGCATGCACTATTGCTGGACCTTCGTTGAGCGGAATGCTAGGCGGCGACACGATGAGTGATATTTCGGTGAGCATCCTGCCGGAGACGGCAGATGACGCAGTTGCGATTGAGCGGCTGCACGAACGCACATTCGGTCCAGGCCGCTACGCCAAGTCGGCGTACCGGCTGCGCGAGCAAATCGACCACATTCGCGAATTATCCTTTACGGCCTGGATCGGGACCTTACTGATCGGGTCGGTATGGCTTTCGCCCATCCGCATTGGTGAAACCAAAGCGCTGCTTCTTGGACCTCTCACGGTCGAGCCGGCATTTCGCGAGCGCGGGGTTGGGCAAGCGTTGATCGAGCGCGCGCTCAAAGAAGCGGCGCAAAAAGGCCATCGGCTTGTCGTCCTTGTCGGGGATGAGGCCTATTACGAGAAATGCGGTTTCAAGCGCATCCCACGGGGGCGCGCGATCATGCCGGGTCCGGTTGATCCGGCGCGGCTATTGATTGCCGAACTATCGGCAGGCGCTTTTGATGGCGTGTCCGGTCCGGTCCGCGCCGATTGAGCTTGCTATCGTCCCTCGCGGACCCAGGTGCCTGCGAGGCTGCCGAGCAATAGCAATAAGCCAAGCAGGCCGGCAAAGACCGGCAGTACGCCGACACCGCGCACCACGCTGGCATTGCTCATCTTCAGGCCGATCCAATCGTCGCCCTTATAGGTGTCGCCGGAGCGCACCGCGACGACTCGCGGCACGTTCAGTCCGCCGCCGTCGGCAAGCCGGCGCACATCGCCGCGGGTCGCCTCGGCAAGCGGCGCCAGCGCCTCAGCCGTCGACGTCACTTCGGCATATTCGCGTGGATTTGCCGGCCCGACATTGATCAGCGCGTTGAGCTTGCCGTCAGTAGCGCGCCATAGACCGAGTTCATTAGCGGGGACAGTCGATTCCCAGACGCCCGGCTTGGTCGAGTCGAGCTTAAGCGTGCGCGCTACGCCCGACGGCGAGGTCAGGGTCACGTCCGCAATCTCGTCGGCCATCGTCTGCCGGCGTACCAGCAGATCATGGCCGCTGACGGTGAGCCGCAGTGCCTCTTCTTCTAGGTCGGGCTCTTTCATCAGCCAGTGCGACAGCCGGCGCAATAGATCGAGATGAGGACCGCCGCCTTCGAAGCCGCGCGCCCAGAGCCAGATGTGATCCGAGAGCAGCAACGCGACGCGACCTTCGCCTTCATGCGACAAGACAAGGAGCGGTTTGGCATCCGGCCCCTGCAGCACGGTTGTTCCGGTTGAGCTGCGGGTGTCTACGATGCGGAACCACTCGCTCCAATGCGGCGGCTTATCTTCAGAGCCGTCAAGCCCGCGCGTCACCGGATGGCGTTGGCCGAGGTCAGTAAGCTCCGGGCGAAACGCCCGGTCCGTGACGCTGCCGCTTGGCTCAGCCGGCAAAATGGCATCGAGCGGCGTGCGCCAGATGCTGGTTGGGCTGGCATAATCCGGTCCGGCTGCGACCAGCACAGCTCCGCCGTCCCGCACATATCGAGTAATATTGTCGAAATAGATGATCGGCAGCACGCCTTGGCGGGCGTAGCGGTCGAAGATGATGAGCTGAAAATCGTCGATCTTTTGCTGAAACAGCTCGCGGGTAGGGAATGCGATCAGCGACAGTTCGTTAATGGGCGTGCCGTCCTGTTTTTCCGGTGGCCGCAAAATCGTGAAGTGGACGAGATCCACCGACGGATCGGATTTGAGAAGATTACGCCACGTTCGCTCTCCGACATGAGGTTCGCCCGACACCAAGAGCACGCGCAGCTTGTCTCGTACGCCATCGATCGTCACGACGGCGCGATTGTTGACTTGAGTTAGTTCGTCTGCGAGCGGCGAGGCCTCGATCTCGACGATATTGCGCCCGCCATGAGGAATCGGCACCGTAACGGTCTGCGGAATACCGACAGCAACGTTGTGCATTTCAACGATGTCGCCGTCCCGGCGTACCGTCACCTGAGCAGTCGTCTCAGCGGCGCCCTGATCCTCGACCCGATAGGTAATGGTCTGAGGCTGTCCGACGATGCCGAAGCGGGGCGCCGCCACCAGAGCCACGCGGCGATCGCGTTCGTCCCGGTGTCCGGTGATAAGCGCATGCACGGGGGCGGAAAAGCCAAGCGATCCGGCGTCGGCGGGAACATCGTGCACGCGCCCGTCCGTGATCATGACCACGCCGGCCAACCGGTCCGACGGCACATCGGCGAGCGTCGAGCCGAGCGCAGTGAACAAACGTGTCCCCTCGGTTTCGCTATCGGCTTGCCCGGCCTCGATCACTCGTACTTCGAGTCCTGGAATGCGGTGCAGCTGATCGACGATCTTGGCGCGCGCTGCCTCGGTCTGCTGCACGCGGTCGCCAAAATTCTGGCTTGGGCTCTTGTCCACCACAACGACAGCGACCGAACTCAGCGGATCGCGGTCCTCGCGCGTGAAGGATGGATTGGCGAGCGCCAGCGTGATCAGCGCCAATGCGAGCGTTCGCACGGCAGCGCCGCGGCTGCGCGACATGAAAAGGAGCAGCGCAAATAGACACGCCGCCGCAATCACCGTCCATAGGATTTCGGTGCCGACCAGAGGAGCGAACGCAACACTGATATTCAAGGCTCTCTCCAGGTTACTCCTATTGGCCTAACCGCTCGAGCAGCGCTGGCACATGCACTTGATCGGCTTTGTAATTGCCGGTGAGCGTGTACATCACGATATTGACGCCGGCGCGGAACGCGAGTTCGCGCTGGCGCGGCTGCCCGTCGACCATTGGCAGCATCGGTTGTCCGTCCGATCGCGTCGCCCAAGCGCCGGCAAAATCATTGGAGGTAATGATAATCGACGAAACGCCGTCGCCGCCGCGAGCGGGCCGACCGGAGGCTTCTTGTTGACTCTCGGAAGGCAGCGCCTCCACCCAGAGCTGGCCGCCGTCAAAACGACCGGGAAAGTCGCGTAACAGATAGAAGGTCTTGGTCAGAACGTGATCGCGCGGGACCGGCTCAAGTTCAGGAATGTCCAGCGACGACAGAATCTTTCGGAGTTCGAGCATTCCTGGACTGCGAGTTTCACCCCCCTGGCTTGGCGGCGCGACGACCGCATCGCGGGTATCGAACAAGACGGTGCCGCCGTCTTTCATGTAGGCATCGATGCGCTTGAGTGCGGCATCGGAGGGTCGTGGGGCGCCCGGCACTATCGGCCAGTAGATAAACGGATAGAACACAAGCTCGTCGTGCGCTATGTCGAGCCCTATCGGATCGCCCGGCTCAAGCGCTGTGCGCTGCGCGAGAAACAGCGTGAGCCCCGCAAGCCCGGCCTTACTGATGGCATCGACTTCGGAATTTCCGGTGATCACATAAGCAAGCTTAGTTTCCAGCGCCGATTGCGGCACGTTCGCAGTTGGCGTTTGCGGGCTTGGCATTTGTAAATGTGGCGTTTGCAGACGCGGCGTTTGCAGGCTTGGCATTTGCAAACTCGGCAGACCTGGCATTTGCCTCGGCACTTGCTGCTGGGCGTTCGCAGTTGCAAGCGTCAGCGTCACGGCGGCCAGCAAGAGGATCGACGCCGTTGCCGCAGGCACGCGACGCGGGATGAGACGCTGGATAGCGCCGCCAACGAACAGAACGATAAGTGAGTCGAGCAGCAGCAGGCCGACTGCCGCGAGCAAGATTGGGCCGCGCAGATCCTGCGGTTCGGTAGTTCGATAGACGTCACGGCTGGCATTGGCGAGCGGCGAGAAATCAAGCGCCGTGAGGCGATCGGTGGCAGCTAAGGTATTGACGGCCAGGAGGCTCTCGGGCGGCCCATAAAAACCTGGCGGATGTTCGGAAGTGGCGCTGCCGGCGAAGTCCTCCGGTACCGGGCGTGCGCTTGGAGGCGGCGCGACGAAGGCGCCAAACCCATTCAACGTGTGGCTCGGCGCAACCATCGCGCGGGCAGTTTTGTTTTGTGCGTTGCCGCCCTCCGTAACGACCGTTGTGCCAGACAGCGCCACCACTCGCTTGAGCATCTCGACAAATGAGCCGGACAACGGCAGGTTCGACCAGCGCGTGTCGCCGGTGACGTGGAACAGCACGATCAAGCCCTTGTCGCGGCGCGCGGCTGTGACCAGGGGCGTACCATCGGCAAGTGTTGCCCAAGTGTTGTTACCCAGCGTCGCATCCGGTTCGGCGAGCACTTGCCGCGTAACGGTTACATCGTTCGGCACCGGCATACCGCTGAACGGACTATCACGGGAAAATGCCGCGAGCGGTTGCGGTTGGTCCCAGCTCAAGCTGCCGCCAAGAATGCGGCCGCCGCGACGTAACTTGACCGGGACGAGTTCGTCCTCAGACGCTGCAAGCCGCGGACCAGCGAAGCGGACCAAGACACCACCGTCTTCAACCCACCGGGCGAGGCGATCATGCGCGTCGCCGACATTGCCGACATCCGTGAGAATTAGAATCGGCAGATTTTGATCCAGGAAATGGGCGACGGCCTCTGCCGGCGATGCACCTTGTGCGAGGCGGACGTCGGCAAATGGTTCGAGCGCGCGCTGCAGATAATAGCTTGAAGAAAGAAGCGGCTCGGCGACGTCCGCATTCGCACCGGATACGATGCCGACCGTGCGCCGACGCCAGCGTTTGTCCAAAAGCTGGACGGCTCCCGCGGAGCGATCGCCGGCGATCTCCAGCCGCGCCATCTCATTGCGCAGTTCGACCGGCAATTCGAAGCGCGCTTCGGTTTCCCGATCGGCGGCATTAAAGGTGAATTGTGCTTCGCCAAGCGGAAGACCCTTCAGATCGAGCGCTCGCACTATACCGGTATCATTTGCGGCCGCAGTGGCGCGCAAGATTTTTACCGTCAAGGCGCCGGCGGCATTATCAGCTGCATTAAGCGCACGCGGTTGAGCAACGCCGCCTGATATAATTGTCAGTGGATGCGCAGCGAAGGTTTGCCGCAGACTGTTTACGAAGCTGGCGCCATTGCCGAGGTCGATGCCATCCGAAAGCCAGACGAGTTCGCTCTCCGGATTGGTCGACAGCAAACGTGACAAGGATGGCAAGGTTTCGGCGCGATCGACGCGATAGGGGACTGGCTCCATTTGATGCAATCGCACCCGAGCGGACTCGGCGGTTTCCAGCGAGATATCGCGCGGTCCCTGCGACAGGGGGATGAGCGCAACCGCGCGCCGGTCCTCCGCCGCGCGCATGATAATGTCATCGGCAGTCCGCAGACGCGCTTCCCAGGTGCTCGCTGCCGGCCAGCCGTCGTCGATCAGCATCGCGAGTGGCGCGCGCGTTTTCGTCGTCGCTACCGGCGGATGCCAAAGCGGACCGGCCGCAGCGACGATAATGAGCGCGGCGAGCGCAAGCCGCAGTAAAGTGAGCCACCACGGCGTGCGGGCCGGGGTTTCCTCCCTGGGCGCGATCGCAAATAGAAGCCGTGTCGGCGGAAAATCGATACGGCGGGGGCGCGGCGGAATTAAACGCAATAACCACCACAGCACCGGTATGCAGATCAGCCCGGTGAGCACGAGCGGTTCGGCAAAGCCGAGCGGCAGGGAGCCGATCATGCCGGCACCTTGGCCGCGCTCGGCGCGCGGCCCTGCATGCGTTCATTCACGGCGCCGGCGCCAATGCGGACATGCAAAGCGAGCAAAAGTTCGCTCGCCGGGCGGTCGGTCCGGTGGATGCTAAAGCTCCAGCCGAGCCGGTCCGTCTCGCTGCGGATTGCGGCGCGATGACGTGCAATTTCCGCCGCGTAATCGGCGCGCCAGTTCTCGGCGCGGCCAGCGGTGATGCGCCTGCCGTCTTCGGGCTCGACGAATTCGATTCGCCCCCAATATGGAAATGTTTCCTCGGCGGGATCGACGATTTGCACAACATGACCGTGGGTGCCGCGACCGGAGAGCTGCGCGATCGTCTGTCGCACGTCAGCGATGTCGCTCCACAGATCAGACAGCAAAACCACTTCGGCGAGTGGTGAGGGCGCAAAGTTCGGCGGCAGACTCGTGCGCGCGTCGCGATCGACGACGATGGCCTGCGCGATCCGCTCAATAACATTGCGGCTGCCGGTCGGGCGCATCAATCCCGGAATTCCCACGCGCTCGCCGCCTTCGACCAGGACCTCGGCTAGCGCCAGCGCAATGACCAGGGTCCGGTACAGCTTGCTATCGCGAACGAGCGGCGAAGCAAAATACATCGATGGAGAGCGGTCGGGCCAAATCCATACCGTATGCGCCGCTTCCCATTCCTGCTCACGTACATAAAGATGGTCGTCGCGCGCCGAGCGTCGCCAATCCACCCGCGCGGCCGGCTCGCCCGAGACAAAGCGTCGATACTGCCAGAAATTCTCGCCCGGCCCGGCGCGTCGCCGACCGTGCAAGCCATGAATCACGGTCGCCGCCACGCGCCGCGCTTCCAGAATCAGTCGCGGCATGCTGGCGGCAAGCGTGCGGCCTTCGCCGGATGCGCGAGCCGCCGCCGCAGCATCTGGATAGGTGCGCTGTGCCGAGCGCAAATTTGAAGACGAAGGCTCGGGCGCCATTCGCTCTTATCCGATCCGCGCCTTGAGTCGTCCGATCACGGCTTCAATCGTTTCGCCCTCGGCGCGGGCTGCGAACGTGAGCGCCATCCGGTGTTTGAGGATGGGCTCGGCAAGTTCGATGACATCATCGATCGAGGGCGCCAGTCGCGAATCGAGCAAAGCGCGGGCGCGCACCGCGAGCATGAGAGACTGACTCGCACGCGGGCTCGGCCCCCAGGCAATGAGGTTGGCGCCTTCGCCGCCATCGGGCCCGGGACGCGCCGACCGTACCAGCGCAAGAATGGCATCGACGACGGATTCGCCCACTGGAAGCCGGCGGACCAGGCGCTGTGCAGTCATCAGATCCTCGGCCGTCATCGCTGATTTTGGCCGCGTTTCTTCTGAACCGGTCGTTTCGAACAGGATCTTCCGCTCGGCCTCCCGGTCGGGATAGCCGACGTCGATTTCCATCAAGAAACGATCGAGCTGTGCCTCCGGAAGAGGATATGTGCCTTCCTGTTCGAGCGGGTTTTGCGTCGCCAGAACGTGAAACGGCTTTGGCAAATCGTGCCGCGTGCCGGCCACGGTGACGTGTTGCTCCTGCATCGCCTGCAACAGCGCCGATTGGGTGCGCGGACTGGCGCGATTGATCTCGTCGGCCATCAGGAGCTGCGCAAAGACCGGCCCAGAGATGAAACGAAAGCTGCGCTTACCGGTCTGGCTTTCCTCAAGCACTTCGGTGCCGAGAATGTCAGACGGCATGAGATCGGGAGTGAACTGGATACGCCGCGCATCGAGCCCGAGCACGGTGCCCATCGTGTCTACGAGTTTTGTCTTCGCCAGTCCCGGCACACCGAGCAACAGTGCGTGGCCGCCGGAAAGGATCGTCACCAGCGCCTGCTCAACGACTTTGTCCTGGCCGAATATGACAGTGCCGATTGCAGCCTTTGCCGCGCGCACATGTGCTGACGTCGATTCGGCCGCGCGCACGATCATATCTTCGATCTTTTCGAGCCCCTCTCCGCCGGCATTGGGCATGCCCAACTCCTTGCTTTTAAGCCTTGTATCGGATCAGATCCGCGGCACATGCACGACGTCTGCACGAACCCGTGCACGAACCAACGCCTTTGTACCCCGTTTAGCCTTACCGGATGCAACATAGGCGCCATCCGTCCCATGCAGAGTTTGCGCTGATTCGTTATCGGCAGGAACACAACCGGGTTTGGCGCGACCTGGGTCTGGATCGGCAAATTTGTACTCACTATGACCACGCCGCACGTGTCTCGGGGGTCAAAGTCACGGCAAACCATGGCGAAGGAAGGGCAATTTGGCCTCGACTCGATCACAGGCGCGCTAGCTGAGGCACCAAAGCGCGCGCCCCCGGTCGAATTGTGGGACCCGCCGTTCTGCGGCAACCTTGATATGCGGATCGCGGCGGACGGCACTTGGCACTATTTGAAGACGCCAATCGCTCGGCCGGCGCTCGTCAAGCTGTTCGCTTCCGTGCTCAAGCGTGAGGGCGACAATTACTTCCTAGTCACGCCGGTAGAGAAATGCGGCATCCAGGTCGACGATGCGCCATTCGTTGCCGTCGAACTGAAGGTGGAAGAGGGCGCCTTGGGCCAGGTGCTCAATTTCCGGACCAATGTCGATGAGTGGATCGACTGCGGACCGGACCATCAATTGCGCTTCGACCCGCAACCCGGGACCGGCGGTTTGAAGCCCTATCTGCATGTCAGGCGAGGGTTGTGGGCGAAGGTGACGCGACCGCTGTTTTTTGATCTGGTCGATCTCGGGGAGGAG
Source organism: Xanthobacteraceae bacterium (assembly GCA_035943155.1). Lineage (GTDB taxonomy): Bacteria > Pseudomonadota > Alphaproteobacteria > Rhizobiales > Xanthobacteraceae > BOG-931. Next base: position 8,784 of record DASZCJ010000214.1, read on the forward strand.
CGCGAAATCTCGGGCACGGCGCTTTTCGGCGTGTCGTCGATGAGTGCATTTTTCCCGATGGCGCCAGCCGATCAGGTGAAGGATTTTGCGTGAGCGAGCGAGCCGACAGGTCGGATTTGGCGGCAATTGACGATTTCTTCGATCGTGCGCGCTCACGCCTGACGCTCGAAGTGCCGCGCTCCTTGACCGATCCGAGTGTCGAGGGCGCGCGTGGCGATCTCGATTTGAACCCGGAGGTCTGGTCACGCGCGGGCGTTAACGCTACGAGGCCCGCCGCGGTGCTCGTGCCGGTCATCGATCGCAGCGAACCGACGGTCCTTCTGACGCTGCGCACGGCCGCGCTTGCGAGTCATGCCGGACAGGTGGCGTTCCCCGGCGGCAAGATCGATCCGGCAGACGAAAGTCCGGTCGCCGCGGCGCTGCGTGAAGCGAGTGAAGAGACTGGCCTCGCGCCCACGCTCATTGAGCCGATCGGGTACCTCGATCTGTACCTGACATTCTCTGGCTTTCGCATTTTGCCGACGGTGGCGCGGGTCAAGCCGGATTTCACCCTCGTCCTTAATCCGCAGGAGGTGACCGAGGCATTCGAAGTGCCGCTGAAATTTCTGATGACGCCTGTCAATCACCAGCGCAAGACGCGCGATTGGAACGGATTCGCGCGCGATTATTACGCAATCCCGTACAAGAACCGCTACATTTGGGGCATCACGGCGGGTATTCTGCGCAATCTCTATGAGCGAGTTTACCGCGAATGATCCGACCCATCCTTATTGAGATCGGATTGTTTCTCGCGCCGTTCGTCATCTATGCCGCAGTCCTGATGGCGGCGCGCGCTGACATGCGACAGCCGTCGGTCTGGACCATGCAGCGCCTTGGTGCACTTCTGGTCGCAGCACTTATCCTTATGGTGGCGAGCTTTGTCATGTTTGCGCAGTTTTCAGGCGCGCCGCCCGGTTCGACCTACGTTCCGGCGCATATCGAAGACGGCAAGTTTGTCCCGGGGTCAACGCGGTGAGCGGGCGCGAGGCTCTTGGCGACGCCGCTTGGCTCGCGAGCGGCGAAGCGGGTCAGCTCCTGAGGTTGCTCGATAGCGATGGCGAGGAAGCACGCATCGTCGGCGGCGCCGTCCGCGACGCACTGTTGCGCCTACCCGTCAATGAAATCGACATTGCAACCACCGCGTTGCCGAATGAAGTCGTGCGTCGCGTCGAAGCGGCAGGGTGGAAGTCGGTCCCCACCGGCATAGAGCACGGTACCGTCACGGTTCTCATTGCCGGCAAGCCATTCGAAGTCACGACGCTGCGGCGCGACGTCGAAACCTATGGACGCAAAGCCAAGGTGGCGTTTGGACGCGATTGGGTTGCGGACGCCGAACGTCGCGATTTCACCATCAATGCGCTGTCGCTATCGGCAGACGGCAAGTTACACGATCACGTCGGCGGTCTCGCCGACCTCGTGGCCCGCCGCGTCCGCTTCATCGGCGATCCAGAACAAAGAATTGTCGAAGACTATCTGCGCATTCTGCGGTTCTTCCGGTTTCACGCTTGGTACGGGGAGGCTGCGCCCGATCCGGCTGGCCTGCACGCCTGCATCCGCGCCCGCGCCGGCATCCAGACACTCTCGCGCGAGCGGATAAGGACGGAGTTGCTGAAGCTCTTGGTCGCGCCACACGCCGCGCCGGTACTGGCGCTGATGACCGAGACGAGTCTACTGGGCAATGTGCTCGGCGGCGTCGCGCTCTTGGCGAGCTTCGAGAACGTGGTGAAAGCCGAGGCCGCCAGCGGATTCGCAGCTGACGCGGTGCGGCGGCTCGGCGCGCTTGGCGTGTGGGTCAAGGAGGACGCCGATCGGCTGGCGCAGCGGCTGCGCCTATCCAACGCCGATGCCGAAAGACTAAGCTCGCTCGAGGGTTGGTGGCGCGTTTCGCCGGCGGCAGGAGAGAAGTTTGCGCATGCGCTGCTCTATCGCCTGGGCCCCCAGTATTTTGGCGATCAGGTGCTGCTGGCATGGTCGCGTTCGAGCATCGGTGCAGTAGATCCCGAATGGCGCGCGCTTGCCAAATTGGCGCAGACTTGGCGTGTGCCGGATTTTCCAATCAAGGCCGCGGATTTTATCGCGCGCGGTGTTGCCGCGGGGCCCGCTTTAGGAGCGGCCATGCGCGCCGCCGAAGCGGCTTGGATTGCCGCCGACTTCCCCGCCGACCGCACCGCGATTGAAGCCATCGCGGACCGCGCGGCGCAGGAAACGAAAAGTACGCCTTGAGCGGGACAACGAGGTCGCGCCGCACCCACGCCGCGCCAGCGCGGCGGATGTCGTCACGAGCGATTAGGAGAGTTTCAAGACGTTGGCGCGCGTAAGGCGCGCAGGCGCTTTCGGGTCGGCACGGCCAGTTCATGCATGCGCGGCCGCAGCCGTACCGCGATCCGGACGAGCCGCATCTGCTCGACTTGCATGGCGTTGCCGCGCCAGACGAAATCATTGCCGCGCAGCGCGCCAACAAAGAGCGCCGGCAACATCAAGTCGCGGAGTAAGCCATAAAGCGGGTGGAGCGGCGACACGTGCCATCCCGCCGCAGCGGCAAGCGCCATTTCGCCGCCGTACCAGATCGCGCCGAACCCGGCGGCGCAAAGCAGCGCCGGCCAGCCGAAAGTGCTCGCTAAAATTGCGGCGCAGGTAATCGGCAGCACGCCGCCGGAAACGATCTCCGGCAAAAAATAAATGAAAAAACTCGCCCGCCGCAACCGCGCCCAGCGTAATTGGCGATGCCAGACCTCGCTGGCGCTACGGCGGCCGAGCGGCTGCGCCAGGGGCCGGTCGACGAGGCGTACTTTGAGTCCGGCGCCACGGACGATTTTGGTTGCCGCGGCGTCTTCAGCGACTTCCTTACCAAGCGCCTCGATGCCTCCGGCGCGCTCGAGATCTTCGCGCCGCCACAGCATCGTCTTGCCCTGGGCGAAGCCTCTGCCGAAGCTATCGACGATATATTGCCAGCGCGCCTGATAGGTATTGAGGAAAGCGCATTCGATCTCGGCCCAAAAACCGTGCGGACGGGCGGCGATCGGCGGCGACGCGACAAGGCCGGTGTCGGTGCGCCAACTCGCGAACAGCCTCTGAATGTAGTCGTGCGGCATCAATACGTTACTATCAGCGATGATGATCCATGGGTGCAACGCGGCGCGCCAACCCTTGACGACGTTATTGAGCTTCGGATTTGTGCTCACCCGATCGTCGCCGATTAGTAACCGCGCCGAGACGTTCGGGTGGGCGGCGATCAAGCCCTTGACCAGCGGCAAAACAGGGTCGCTGGCGCGGGCGACGCAAAACAGAATTTCATAACAGCGATAATCGAGCTCGAAAGTCGAACGCAGCGTCTCGGCGACGTAATTATCGATGCCGCACAGCGGACGCACTAAGCTGACCGGCGGGTGCTGCGCGGATGACGGACGATGTCGCGTTTTCCGGCGTAGCCTGAGGATCGCGATTGCGATGCTCGTCGTCTGGACCGCAGTAAGCAGAACGCAGAAGACCGTGGCGGCGAGAATCGGCGCAGTCATCGCCGAAATCATTAGTTGCGTGTTATGACAAGCTTGTGACTCTGTTCTTCAAGTTTGACTCTGATCTCACTCGCGCGCGTTAACGATTGTTGTCATCGTTCTGCAATGGAGAAAATTTATAACGCGATTCGATTGCAAAAGGCGCGAGAACACGGTCGGTGACGTTCGAGCAAGGTACAAGCGAGCACGGTATAAGAAAATTCCGTACTCTCTTTATCTCCGATGTGCATCTCGGCGCGCGTGGCTGCCAGGCCGAACAAC
>DASZCJ010000215.1:0-7027 GCA_035943155.1 Xanthobacteraceae bacterium
GACTGAGGCTGTGCCGCACTATTTGGCTGAAGCCGCTGCCGTTTCAAGGCCGGCTGACGCTCCTGATGACTTGTGATCAAAAAAATTTTTAATTTTTTTCTAACTTCGAATCTGAGGGTCGGGAGTTCGAATCTCTCCGAGCGCGCCAGCAACTGCCGGTCTTTCGTCGGATTGGGTTGCGCGCGATCGGCGTTCAAAAAAAATTGGCAACGAATTTGCTGTCACAATTCTCGATCGCGTGCGTGAAGTGCCGACGTTTCGGGCGGCGGTCTACACACCGCCGCCCGATCAAATCCCGCGCGCTAGCTAACTCGCTGCCTCTAGCGAGTGAGTGCAGGATCACGCGCTTGCGCAGCTTGCGGCTGCTTCACGCCGCCGTGATCGTGCGCAGCCGCTGGCAATTGCAGCACCGTCGCAGTCTGGCCGGGAACCAGCCGCGTCACCATCACGATCTGGCCATTGGGGAATTCCAGCGCATCGTGATGGACATGAGGATCGTCCATGTTCACTTGGCGAAAGCGGGCTACGCGATGCTCGACGCGCGCTTTGCCAAACATGCTGAAAGCACGGTCATATTGGACGTCGTCATCGAAAGCGACTTCGGTGCCGGGGAGCAGGCAGACCGCCACGTCGGGATGACCGACTTCGGTAAAGCCACGCGTAATCGACTTAACGAAGTCGGTGGCGACGAGCTTGTCCGCGACCTTGGCCGGCCGCGAGGCGATAAGATGCAGGCTATAGTCGCACATGGGAAAGACACTCCTCTCAAGGGCCGTGTTCCGGCTCTGTCTTTTTCTTGAACCCTGCTCTTGCGCAATTGTTCCTGTGAGGCCGTGCCGCCTGCGCGCGCCGTGATGTCGGACCAAGGTCGCGCCGGTTTTTTCCCGAAAAAGTATGTCACGGACGAGACATATGCCATCATCTGCCATCATCGCCCAGTGTCCCGATTCCGAAGTTCGCAGGCTTTGTCGGCTCGCTTCCATGCGAACTTCGGAATCCAAGGGACACTGGCAATTGTGTAATTCTAGTGCGGGTTTTGGATTTGAAGTTCCTATGAGAGCCTCTGACTGGACTGTAGGACCTTCAAATCCACCGCACTAGGCGAAGCTGACAGAGCGCGGTCTTAAGAATGGACGATCGAACGGTCGAAAAGCGGCAAACCGCAGCAGCGGCCGGCGCTATCGATCGCAAATATGGCAAAGGCCGCAATGACGATGTGCCTCGCGGCATAATCTGCATGGTCGTCGCCACGATGTTGTTTGCCGCAGCCTCGGCAGCGAGCAAATGGCTGGTGGGCCTTTATCCGGTCGGCGAGGTGCTGTGCCTGCGTTCGTTCGCATCGCTCGCCGCCGGGGCGTCAATGATCTTGCCGGTCAGCGGGCTCTCGGTATTTGTCACCCATCGTCCACGCGACCACTTGGCGCGCGGCCTTTCGCAATCGATCTCGCAGCTTTGCCTGCTGCTAGCGTTCAGCCTGATGCCGCTCGCCGGCGCGGTTGCCATCAACTTCTCGGCGCCGCTATTTGCCGCCCTGGTTTCGATCGTCTGGCTCAAAGAGCGGGCGGGCTATGTCAGAGGCACCGCACTTGTGATCGGCTTTCTCGGCGTGCTGATCGTGACCAATCCCGGCAGCAGTTCGCTCACCCTCGGCGCGCTATTCGCGCTCACCAACGCCGTCATGTATGGCACGGTGACCGTTGCGGTGCGCGGCATGACGCGAACCGAATCCGCCAATACGCTCGTGCTATGGCAATTGGCGGTGCTTGCTTTCTTTCATAGCTTTCTTTTGCTGTTCGGCTGGCGCTGGCCGACCGCGATCGACGCAGCAATGCTGTTCGGCAGCGGGCTCATCAATGCAATCGGCCAGTGGTTCTGGACTAAGGCTTTGCAATTAGCGCCGGCGCCCGCGGTCACGCCATTCTATTATCTCATGCTGGTATGGGCGCTGATGTTTGGATTTTTCATCTGGGGTGATGTCCCTTCGGCAAGCCTGCTCATCGGTTCGGCGATTGTCGTAATGACCGGACTGTTTTTGTTCTTGCGGGAAGCCCGGCTGCAGCGGCGGCTTGCGCCGCGCTGATCTGCCCGATAACGAGGGTGCGGCAAGATGCTAAGCTTAAGCGCCGCGGCACCAACACGGCCAACATGAGGGTTCAATTGTGGAACGCCGGGATTTTCTAAAATTAAGCGCGGCGCTCGCCGCGATGCCTTTCACGCAGCGCGGCGCGATGGCGCTCGATTATCCAACCCGCCCGGTCCAAGTGATCGTCGGCCAGGCGGCAGCGAGTTCTTCCGACATCACCGCGCGGCTCATCTCGCAATATCTTTCGCAGCATCTCGGACAGCAATTTGTCGTCGAGGTGCGTCCGGGCGCGACCGGTAATATCGCGACCGAACTGGTCGTGCGCGCGACACCGGATGGCTACACGCTGCTCCTAGTCAATTCGCAGAACACGATCAATGCCGCGCTGTTTCCCAATCTCCCATTCGACTTCGTGCGCGATATTGCGCCGATTGCCGGAGTATTCCGCGTTCCGTTGATCATGGAAGTGTTGCCAAGCTTTCCGGCGCAGACGGTGCCGGAATTCATCGCCTATGCCAAAGCCAATCCGGGGAGGATCAATATGGCATCGGCCGGCGTCGGCGGCCCGCAGCACGTTGCCGGTGAATTGTTCAAGTTCATGGCCGGCCTCGATCTCGTGCATGTGCCCTATCACGGCTCAACACCGGCAATCACCGATATGCTTGGCGGGCAGGTCCAGGTCATGTTCGATGTCACGCCGACCGCCTTGCCGCAGGTCAGGTCGGGCAAGCTGCGCGCGCTTGCGGTCACCACGCCCGAACGCTTGGACATGTTGCCGGGCGTGCCGGCCATGGCCGAATTTCTACCCGGCTATGAAGCGTTCGGCTGGATCGGCTTCGGCGCGCCAAGGAAAACGTCGACCGCGATCGTCGACTTGCTCAACAAGGCGATTAATGACGCGGTTGCCGAGCCAACAATTAAATCGCGTTTGCTCGATCTCGGCGGTCTTGTCATGCCGCCGAACTCGCCGGCCGATTTTGCAAAGTTCATCGCGGGCGACACCGAGAAGTGGATCAAGGTCGTGAAGTTTGCCAATCTCAAGCCGGAGTGAGCGGCCAGCACGATCGACGGGGGAGGGAACATTATGAAACTGGCGCGCAGGAAATTTTTGCGTCTGGCATCGGGTGCTATCGCCGCGGGTAGCTATCCCGGTTCAGCCTTTGCGCTCGATTACCCCACGCGACCGATTACGATCGTCGTGCCGTTCGCAGCCGGCGGCGCCACCGACGTGCTGGCGCGGGTTTTATCCGATCCGATGAGCAAGTCGCTCGGTCAAACCCTGATCGTTGAGAACTTAACCGGCGCCGCAGGAAGTATCGGCGTTACCCGCGTGGTCCGCGCCCCTGCCGATGGCTACACGTTGAGCATCGGCACCCTGACGACGCATGTATTGATCGGCGGCCTCTATAAATTGGATTTTGATCTGCTGGGCGATCTGACCCCGATCGCCGAACTGGCCTACGAGCCCTTGCTCATTTGCGTCAAGAATAGCTTGCCCGTGCACAATCTGAAAGAGCTGATTGCGTGGCTCAGAGCCAATCCCGGCAAAGCGAGCGTCGGTATTCCCGGCGCCGGCTCGACTGGGAATCTCGCCGGCATTTCATTCCAGAACGTGACCGGCACCACGTTTCAATTCGTGCCGTATCGCGGCGATGCGCCGGCGGTGCAAGACATGATGGCGGGCCAGATCGACATGATGATTGAGCCGTCGTCGAATTTCACCGCCCAGGTGCTCGCCGGCACGATCAGGGCGATCGCCGTGCCGTCCAAGACTCGCCTGGCCAACCTGCCCGACGTTCCGACCACCGACGAAGCCGGCTTACCCGGTTACTACGCTTCGATCTGGTTCGGTATGTGGGCGCCGAAGAACACGCCGAAAGACGTCATCGTGAAGCTCAACGCCGCAGCCGTTGCTGCATTGGCCGATGAGGGCGTGAAAGCGAGGCTTAACAAGCTTGGACAACAGGTGGCGCCGCGCGATTTGCAGGAGCCGGCGGCATTTGCCGCGTTTCAAAAATCGGAGGCCGAGAAATGGTGGCCGATCATCAAAGCGGCCAACATAAAAGTCGAATGAGTATCGCGCGGCGGCGGCTAAGCATGATCCCGGGGAAAGATCATGCTTAAACGATAAGGCTCATTCGCCATAATCGGCGGGCTTGGTTTCGGAAACAAACATCGCGATCAAGACTGTTGCGGCAGCGGCGACGCCCGCGATGACGAGGTATCCAGCCGTCGTGCCAATTCCTTGAAACAGGAAACCGGTGGCGAGTGTGCTTATCGAGGCGGCGATGCCGCTAACCGCGCCAACGGTGCCCTGCGCCAAGTTGAATCGTCCGGTGCCGGCGGTTAGATCGGTGACGACAAGCACAGTCAACACGCCAATGACGGCCCCGGTAATACCTGACAATAGCTGGCCGACGACGAGGAAGGCGTAATCGTGACTAAAGGCAAGCAGTGCCGCCCGCAACGGTTCGACGCCGAAACCGATCAATAGCAGCGGTCTACGTCCGCGTTTCTCGGAGTGATAGCCGACCCAGGGCGCTAGGATGGCGACGACGATTTGCGGAATAATGATAAGTCCGGACATCCAAATCGACGATCCGGTCGCTTGCGTTTTTGCCAAGTCCTCGCCGATCAGTGGCAGCATCGAGGCGTCGGCGAGCTGGAACAGCACGATGGCCGCGGTAAAGAGAACAAGGCCGTGGTTCTTTCCCAGATCGAGAATGCGTCCGATTTCCGGCGCTTGATTTCGGGTCCGGGCATTGCGGGCGCGGGCATAGTCGATCTCCTCGGGTCGGATGAACGCCAGCGCGATCAGCGCCGGAATGCACAGCGCGGCTGCGGCGACAAAGATCATGCCGAGCTCGAAATATGCGCCGACGAAGCCCATAAGTGCGGCGGTGGCGGCATGACCGGCCGCCGCGTAGCGATAATTTCGACCCGTCCGCAGCGACATCCCGCGGCGACCGACCAGCCCCAAGCTGATCGCGCCAATGGCTGGCGTAATAACGCCGCCGCTGACGCCCTGGACCAAAGACGCGAGGAGGACCGGGATATAGGACGGCGTAAAGGCCAGGATCAGCGCCGCGACGCCGATCATGGCGATGCCAGCCGCAATCAAGGTGCGTTTCCACCGCATCGCGTCCGCGAGTGCGCCGCCCGGTATTTGGCTGAGCACCGAAGCGAGACTGCCAATCGTCAAGACGAAGCCGACGTCGCGTACCGACCAGTCGCGATGCGCGAGGTAAAAGGCAACAAATGCACCGAAGCCGGTCTGCACGTCGGCGACGAAGAAATTCATCCAGTCGAGCCCGTAGCGGCTCTGTGGCGAGGCTGGCGTGTGGAGCGATCTTCTGGCGTTGCGATAACGCGCAACGGCGCCGTGGAGGCGTGATTTTCTATGAGGTTTTTCGGTCATCGGCTCGATTGAGTAAGGACTGCTCGCTTTCCGCGAAGGTTTCGTCCATCCCAATCGCCGGGCGCAAAGTGCAGTTCCTCAAAAAAACGTCATCAAGGAAGGCCGTTCCGCCAATGCGGACGCGCCTTCCCTGAGACCCGCTCGCAGCGATCAGCCGACGTAGTCGACCCGTCGCAGCTTCGCGGCTTCCTCGGTGGTCTTCGGCTGCGCCGGCATTTGCAGCACAGTAGCTTGCTGGCCTTCGCATAAGAGCGTCAGCAGCACCTGGCGGCCGTCGGGAAATTCCAACGCATCGTGGTGGGCAGCCACCTTGTCTTTATTAATTTGCCGAAAAATGGCCGTGCTGTAGTTCAGCGCGCGCTCGCGCCACGGAAATAGGCCAGTCGCGAGACACATCACCTCGCCAATGAACGACAATTCCGTTCCGGGAAGCAGGCACACGGCGGTGCTAGGATCTTCTGGGGCGCAAAACCCACGGGTCCCGGTGCCGAAATCGCGCACCGTCAGCTTGTCACCGATCCGGGCCGGCCGTGATCGGACATTGGTTAAACTGTAATCACACATGGGGCTCTCTCCTTTCTGGACAGCCCCACGGTCAAAACGAGTAGCAAGGCGTTTGGTTTCGCTGCGCCGACAGAATTCATGATTTAAGTCGGAAATGTCGCTTACGGCTGTCCCGCTCGTACCGTCAGTAAACCACGACGCTGCGGATTGATTTGCCTTCGCGCATGAGCGTGAAGGCCTTGTTAATGTCGCTGAGCGGCATCGTATGCGTAATCATCGGATCGATCTCGATCCGCCCGTCCATGTACCAATCGACAATCCTAGGCACGTCGGTGCGGCCGCGGGCGCCGCCAAAGGCGCTGCCGCGCCATACGCGGCCGGTCACGAGCTGGAATGGACGTGTTGCAATTTCCTGGCCGGCTCCGGCGACACCGATAATGACGCTCTGGCCCCAACCGCGATGGCAGCTTTCAAGCGCGGCGCGCATGAGATTGACATTGCCTACGCACTCAAAGGTGTAGTCGGCGCCGCCGATCTGATCGGCGCCACTCTTGGTCATGTTGACGAGATGAGCGACGAGATCGCCGCCGAGTTCGGCCGCATTGACGAAATGCGTCATGCCAAAGCGTTCGCCCCAGACCTTCTTTTCCGGGTTCACATCGACGCCGATAATCATGTCAGCGCCGACCAGACGGAGGCCCTGAATGACGTTTAATCCGATCCCGCCGAGACCGAACACGATGCATTTGGCGCCGGCCTCGACCTTGGCGGTATTGATCACCGCCCCTATGCCGGTCGTCACCCCACAACCAATGTAGCAAACCTTGTCGAAGGGCGCGTCCTCGCGGATTTTTGCCACTGCGATCTCCGGCAAGACCGTGAAATTGGCGAATGTGGAGCAGCCCATATAGTGGTGGACTTTGTTGCTGCCGATCGAGAAGCGCGAGGTCCCGTCAGGCATGACGCCCTGGCCCTGTGTCGCGCGAATGGCGGTACACAGATTGGTCTTGCGCGACAGGCAC
>DASZCJ010000216.1:0-4149 GCA_035943155.1 Xanthobacteraceae bacterium
GTGCTGTTCGAAGAACATCCATTGCAAGGATTCGGCACGGCCGATGCGATCTTCGGGAGCGAGCGGGGTGCCGCCCGCAATGTACCAGAGGATGGCGTTGGATTCGGCCAGATAGCGGCCAGGCGCCACTTCGAGAAGCGGCACCTGTCCATTGGGATTTTTGGCGAGAAATTCCGGCGTGTGGCTGTCGCCCTTGAGGATGTCGATCTCGATCAGGCGATAGGGAATGCGCAGCTGCGCCAGCGCGAGGCGCGCCTTGTAGCTGTTTCCCGAACGCTGCATTGAATAGAGCGTAAACATCGCTGCAAGGCTTAGCGCCTCAGCGCGGCAATGTCATGGCGGCTGGAACATCAGCTGTCATGGTAGCTTCTCCAGTTTGGGTTCCATCGCTATTGCCGAGCATCGTCCAAGCCGTCGCGGTGTTGCGCCTGGAACGCGGCCGAGCAAAAAATGCCGCAGATGTGAGCGCGTAACGGGCTTTTGCGCTTGCCTGCACCGCACGGCGGCTTTACCAAGCGAGCCGTCTTTGATGGAGAATCGCAATGGCCTTTCTCGCGGACCAGATCATGCGCATCAAGCCGTCGGCGACCATCGCCGTCACGGACAAAGCGCGTGCGCTCAAAGCCGCTGGCCGCGATGTGATCGGGCTTGGCGCCGGTGAGCCGGATTTCGACACGCCGGAGAACATCAAGGAGGCCGCCATCAAGGCTATCCGCGACGGCAAGGCGTCGAAATATACGGCGGTCGACGGCATCGCCGAACTCAAGGCCGCGGTGTCGCGCAAGTTCAAGCGCGAGAACAAGCTCGATTACAAGCCGTCGCAAATTATCATTGGCACCGGCGGCAAACAGATTCTGTACAACGCGCTGGTCGCGACGCTCAATCCGGGCGACGAGGTGATCATCCCGGCGCCCTATTGGGTGAGCTATCCGGAAATGGTGCTGCTGGCCGGCGGCGAGCCGGTTCCGGTCGTCACCAGCATGGAAACCGGTTACAAGATGACGCCCAGCGCCTTGGAGCGCGCCATCACGCCGCGCACCAAGTGGATCATCTTCAACTCGCCATCCAATCCGACCGGCGCCGCCTATAGGCGCGACGAGCTCAAGGCGATCACCGATGTCCTCGTGCGTCACCCGCACGTCCACGTCATGGCCGACGATATGTACGAGCATCTCGTCTATGATGACTTCGAGTTTTATTCGCCGGCGCAGCTCGAGCCGCGGCTGTACGAGCGCACGCTGACCGTGAACGGCGTATCGAAGGCCTATTGCATGACCGGCTGGCGCATCGGCTATGGCGGTGGGCCGGCGGAGAACCTGATCAAGGCCATGGCCATGATCCAATCGCAATCGACGTCGAACCCGACCGCGGTGGCGCAATGGGCGGCCGTCGAAGCGCTCGACGGGCCGCAAGATTTCATCGCCAAGCACAACAAGATTTTCAAGGAGCGGCGCGACCTTTGCGTGTCGATGCTCAATCAGGCTCGCGGCATCCAGTGTCCCAAGCCGGAAGGGGCGTTTTATGTCTATCCGTCGTGCGCCGGCACGATCGGCAAGATGGCGCCGACAGGCAAGAAGCTCGCCAGCGATGAGGATTTTGTCACCGAATTGCTGGAAGCCGAGGGCGTCGCGGTTGTGCAGGGGACGCCGTTTGGTGTCGGCCAGTCGTTCCGCATTTCCTATGCGACCGCGACCAGCGCATTGGAAGAGGCCTGCACGCGCATCCAGCGTTTCTGCGGCAATTTGCGGTAATTACGTCATGGCCGGGCTTGTCCCGGCCATCTCGCTTCAACAGGCAATGCCCACCGGATCGGGACCACCTCCGCTCGCATGGCGAGCTTCGGTGGGTATGAGTCCACCGAAGCGCTTCGGCGCGAAGGCGGACAAGCGCGGGCATGACGCCAATAATTCCGAGTGGCGACATTCACCCCGTCGGCGGGGCGAGCTCGTCCAATCCCTTTTGCCGCGCCTCCGGGCCAAGCTGCGTCACCGACACCGCGGCGATAAACAGCAGTGTGGCAAGGCACGCGAACACGGTCGTGAGGCCCCAGCCGTTCTGTATCCATAGAATGGTCGGCAGGATAAACGCGGTCGCCAGCCGGCCGACGCCCGAAGCCCAGCCGAAACCCGACGCTCGCGCATTGGTCGGAAAAACTTCGGAGGCGAAGATCTGCATGGAGTTGCCGGCGACTTGGACGAAGAAAACCATGATGAAACCGGCAACCATGAGTTCGGTTGGCGTGCCGGCACTGCCGAACACGATTGCCATCACCCCAGCGCCGATAAAGGCGCAGATCGAAGTGATCTTGCGGCCGAATTTATCGAGTGCATACATCATGAAGATGCTCGCGGTCGGTACCGCGAAGTTCATCACCAGCGTGTATTGCAGCGATTTGGTGATCGTGAACCCTTTGGCATTCATGATGTTCGGCAGCCAGGCGCCGAGCCCCACCGCGATGCCGAAGAAGGCGGTGAAGCAGATCATGCCGGCGATGACACGCTTCGGGAACATCCGAAACACCAGCGCGAATGGATCGCTCCTGGTGTTGCTGGCGGCGTCGGTCGCCAGCGGCTCCTTCGGCCGGGCAATGCCGAGACGCTCAAGCACGTTCAGCGCCTGCTCGCCTTTGCCATGCGTCGCCAGGTAGCGCGGCGATTCCGGTAGCGTAAAGCGAAACACCCAGACGATCAGCGCGCCGACGCCGATGACGATCCAGACGCCGCGCCACACGTTATCGGCAGAGTCGAACTGGCTGCCGAACAGCAGCACGAGCGCGGTACCGATCGGCCACACCATTGCGCCGCCGATGAAATGCACGATCGCGAGGATGCGGCCGCGGATGCGCTTGGGCGAATATTCGCCAGCATAGGCGAAAGCGAGCGGTTGCTCGGCGCCGAGACCGAGGCCGGCAATGAAGCGGCAGATCGCCAGCACAGTCACGCTCGGGGCGAAGGCGCCGAGGATCGTGAAGGTGCCGAATAACAGCAGGTTGAACTGATAGATGAAGCGGCGGCCGAACCGATCGCTGAATTCGCCTTGCCCGGCGGTGCCGATGCACATTCCGAAGATCGCCGCGCTGCCGATGATCGCGGCCTCTCCGGGCGTGGTGAACCCGGATTTGATGATGTAGGGAATGAGCGAGCCGAGGATGGTAAAGTCGATGACGTCGAAGAAATAGCCGGCGGCGATCAACGCAATGACGCGGCGATGCAGCGACGAAATTTTCGCGTCGTCGAGCGCCGAACCGACGAATGCTTCGATCGTCTGAGCCATCGAATCCTCCCCCGTGGTATTTCTTTGGCCGATTGGGCCGCTTTGGCCGCTTGAGCGGCTCGCAGTCACTCAACTGTGAAAGGGCGCCGGCCTGCTGTCAATGCGGCCTGGCCCGCCATGCCAATTGAGGTGGCGGCTCGATCAAGCGCCTTCGAATTGTAAAATGTACAAGCCGGCATTGGAATCGGTGACATACATCACGCCCTGCGCGTCAACGAAGCAATCGCAAGATTGAATGACCTGGGGCCGATTCGGCCGCGGATCGTACATGCGCGCGGGATCGGGCGGCACGAAGAAGGCGATTTCCCGCGGCGTAAACGGATTAGCGATGTCGTAGGCGCGCACGCCGGCATTGTGCATGGTGGCGAAAATGATGCGCGAACTTTGAAACGCGCCGGGCCGGTTCTCCCACAGATTATGCGGTCCGAAATTGCCGCCCTTCTTGCAGTAATCGGCGTCGTCGGGAACGGGCATTGTCGCGATGCTCACCGGATTGGACGGCTCGCGAACGTCGAAAACCCAGATGTAACGCAGACCAAGCTTACAATCGGCGAAATTGGCTTCGTCGGCGACCACGAGCAGGTTGCGATCCGGCAGCGGCAAGGGCGAATGGGTGCCGCCGCCGAACGGCGGATCCCAGTTGCGATAAGCGATCATCTTGGGCTTTTGCGGATCGGCGACATCGATGACGCTCAGCCCGCCGTCGCGCCAGGCGCCATAGGCGAGATTGCCCGCAACCAGCGCGTGATGCAGCGCGTAGCGTTTGCCCTTCGGCCACTTCGGCGTCTCGCCGCCGGCGGTCCACATGCCGGGCAGCCAGAATTTACCGACTACTTCCGGTTTGGTCGGTTCCGCCACGTCGACGATCGCCAGCAC
>DASZCJ010000217.1:0-3536 GCA_035943155.1 Xanthobacteraceae bacterium
GGGATCGATTTCCGTCGAGTGCCGGAGAAGAATGGTGATTGGGTCGCACACCTCGTAAAGGAGGGTGTGATACGGCAGAAACAACGCGATTGGCCCCGCCACCGCTAAGCTGAAACCGGCTTGGTGCAGGGCAGAAATGACCGCCGAGCGCTTCAGGTTGGTCCGATCGCAGATCCGAACGCGACCGGGGCCGCGACCCTCCTCAGTGCGAACCGCCTTAAGCTTGATCAGCTCACGCCACGCGCGCACCGATAAACCGGTGCAGCTTGTGACGTCGCGATCGGTGAACCGCTCTTCCCGGTAGCGGCGCAGCGCCTCATCGAGGTCGGTCACGGGCGGCAGGGTACCAAAGCTGCCGCATGACTGTCAATTATAGTTGACGGACAGCCGTCAGTATGGTAAACGCGCTCAATCGCCCGACCAGCCTCAAGGACGCACTTTTCGCGTTCCCTCTGCGATCGGGTCGGTGTTTTTCGGAGGTCAAGATGGCAGCCAATCCATTCACTCGCGGCACCTGCCCGGGTCGCGCCCGCCCGCCGCACCGGGGCAGCTTTAAAATGGGCCATGCCAAACATGGCGGACGCAAAACGGGGACGCCGAACGCCATATCCCCTCGCGCCCGCAAGGCGATCGCGGCGGCGGCAAAGCGCATCGCCCGCGGCACCACTTTCAATCGCAATCACTGGCAGTGGGTCATCGAAAAGAACCCGCTGATCAACGAGGCGCGCGAGCGCCAAGGCCAGTTCACGTTAACCGGCACGCCGCGGGATCGAAGCCGCAAATTTAGCGTGAAGTCCTTTAACAAGCACCTCAGCGCGGTGGCCATGCACGCGATAAAGACGGAGCAATTTGTCCATCGGGATCTCGTGGAGTGTCTAACGCTGTTGGGCGTCCGTGATCCAAGTGAGTTCGCCAAGTTTCTAGCGATCGCGGCGCCGAAGCAAAGCTATCTGGCGGCGCGGCCCCACGCCGAGGTGCCGCGGGACGCGGTCAATCCGGGCGAGTACCGCCGCCCGCCCATTCCGGAATGGACGCTTGGCTTCAACCCGACGCTTAACTCGTGGACACCGGTCCCCCTCGACCCCGCGCTGACGCCGCAGGACGCCTACCACGAGGTCTGCGGCTCACCTCTCAATCTGGCGCCAGGCTGGGACTGGAAGTTCGACAACAAGGAAAGACGTTATCGAGCGATAGCCCTGCGACCCAAAACGCCGATTCCGGAATGGACGCAGCGCCCGAAGCTCGACGCAATGATCCCGATCCCCGTCGACCGCCGACTGACTCCGGACCAGGCTTACCACTCGGAGTACGGCTCCCCGGTCTACCCGGTGCAAGGCTGGAAATGGGAGTTCAATCCAACGACTGAGAGATTGCTACCGTCAATCGCAGATGAGCCGAGCCGCCACCTCGAACCCAGATTTGCGCTCCCCAAGTTGCGGCGGCTGTATCGCTGGCATCCCGAAGAGGGCCACTACAGCCTTGTCCGCGACGACGACGATGACTGGGAAGAATATGAAGACAATCTCTTCGAATACGACGCCGAGCGGCTCTTGTTTAAACGCGTTATCATCGTCTACGAATATGACGCAAAGAAAGACCAGTTCGTCCGTGTTGCCAAGTCGATCAAATGGCAGGATACAAAATGAATCGATACCACCGTGGATCAAGCACTGTTGTGGCTTTACGATTCGGATTGGCTCATGTGGCAGCTCAGCTCAAAGTTGAGAATCCGGTGCCGTTGCGCACTATCCGGAATTTTGATTTAATGCCATCCCCGCGAGCGCCGTATTGCTGCAGGGCAACGCTTATTTACCAGGAAGCTTTGATTAAAATTGATTAAAAAATCAAAACTCGGCGATACAGTGCCGGTGGCCAGACGAACATTGCACGCAAAAAGAGCGCCTAGCTCGGCTGGAGACGATCGAGCCTCGCCTAATACCCGCCCAGAGTTCGCAGAACCAGCGCAGCCGCTTGAAACTCGGCAAAGCGAAAGGCGCGGCGTTGCAGCGCGACTTCGTCGCTACCCCACTGCTCCATGTTCCAGTCTTCGTCGACATGCGCGGCCGCCCAGGCGGACTCGGCAGAAATGACGCCGCGCAGCAAAGCGAGCGCGATCAGCGCCGAGCCGGTTAGCGTCGTCGCTGCATGGAGCGCGCCGAGTCGCCAATCGTTTCCCAGGATCGCGTCCCCAAGAATCGCGTCTTCCAGGATCGCATCGTGCGGGATCGCCGCACCGGCGGCGTCGAGCGCCGCGGTGGATTGCGCGACGTGAACGACGCCGGTGGCGAGCTTGAAATCCGCGCCGAGCACTTGGCGCGCCCAAGCCAGGATCGGATCCCACTGCTGCGCCTGGCGGGCGCGCAACGGCGCCGGCGTCTCGGCGCGGTAGAATATGAGATCGGAGGCCAGATATTTGCGGATCTCGGCGGCGACTTGCCCGCGCGCGGCGGCGACCCCGTCGATGATGGTATTGCCAAGCCGCGTCAAAGGCATCTTGGCCGGCTCGATGTGCTCACCCTGCGCCGCCCATTCTTCGGCAATCGCACCGGCAAGCTCCGCCGTCGGTACCGCAAGCAGCCGCCGCGCCGGGGTGCGCACCGGCTTGCCATCGAGGTGCACGGCATAGCCACTTTCACCGCTTTCGGCTGCGGCAATTGTTACCGTCTTATAGACGCGGCGGCGGCGCACGGGCCGCACCGCGCGGCGCGCGGCCTCGACCGGATCGTCGGTCTGGTTGGCTTCGAAGAGTTCCCGCATTGCCACAATTCCAGCCATTAAATCAGCGAGTTAGACCGTCGAAATCTGCCCGCCAACGGCCCTGCCGGCGCCTGACCAACTCGGCGCCACAATCGCGCTTTTGTTAAGGACCCGGCGCCCACAAAACCTTGTTATACCAAGTACAAACCATGGAAATCCGCGTCCCGCTCGACTAGTATCCGCGCCGGATTCGGCGACCGGACGCCCAAGGATAAGAAGCCACGCAGCGGTATGCGTACCGCCCGACCAGAGCGGAAAGCTGCGGGCAAGAGGAATTGATGAAACCAACCGATATTTCGGTCCCGGACTACTTCCACAAAGTGGTGGACTGTCAGTGGGCCTGTCCGGCCCACACCCCCGTGCCTGAATACATCCGCTTGATCGCCGCCGGGCGTTACGGCGACGCCTATATGGTCAACTGGCACTCCAATGTGTTTCCGGGGATTCTCGGGCGCACCTGCGACCGGCCCTGCGAACCGGCCTGCCGCCGCGGCCGGGTCGAGAAAGAACCGGTCGCGATCTGCCGGCTCAAGCGCGTCGCCGCCGATTTCAAGGAGGACATCCGCGACCGGCTGCCGAAACCGGCGGCGCAGAAAAACGGCAAGCGCATCGCGCTGATCGGCGGCGGGCCGGCCTCGCTGACGGTCGCGCGCGATCTGGCGCCGATGGGCTACGACTGCATCCTCTTCGACCAGGATCCGCAATCCGGCGGCATGATGCGCACGCAGATTCCGAAATTCCGCCTGCCGGAAACCGTGCTCGACGAGGAATGCCAATAC
>DASZCJ010000218.1:0-3845 GCA_035943155.1 Xanthobacteraceae bacterium
CCACCGGCTGAACGAGCGCTCGGAGAGCCGGCCATTGATGACAATCATGGGAATTCTGCGTGCCGCGCATGAGCAAATGAGATTGGGCCACAGATCGGATTCCACGAACAAAGCCAGCCCCGGCCGCCAATGGTCGAGAAATCGCTGCACAAAGCGCGGTGCGTCGAGTGGAACGAATTGATGCAGCACGCCATCCGGCAAGCGCTGTTCGGCCAGTGCGGCGGAAGTCACCGTACCCGATGTCACTAGCACTGCGAAATGCTGCGCGCGGACCCGTTCGATCAGCGAGATGACCGCCAGCATCTCGCCGACACTTGCGCCGTGTACCCAAACGAGCGGACCGGTCGGGCGGGCAATGCTCGCCTGACCGAGCCGCTCCGTCATGCGTTCGGGATGTTCCTTGCCGCGCTTTAGTCGCCTAGTCAGAAGTCGGAACGCAAGCGGCGAGCCGAGTACGCAGCCCAATCGATACAGGCGCAACGCGAGCGGCAAACTGTCCGGCACGCTAAGCTCCGCCATCCGTCCGGTCGACGATGTCATAAGCGCGCTGCGTCGCCGCATTAAGCCGCTCCTCAAGCAGACGCCGCGCCGCTTCAAGCGCGGCCTCGTCGGCGTGGCTTGGCACGCTGAGCGGCTCGGCGGCTACGCCGGCGCCGCGCCCAAACGGCAGGTTGACCGTGGTGCGGTCCCAGTTGTTGATCACGACGCGGCGGCTCGTTGCGATCGCGCTTGGATAGATCGGGCGCCCCGAAGCTTGTGCGAGCTTAATGATACCGAGGCCGGCGACGCGCGCCACTTTGGGCACATCGGCTGAGAGCGCGATAGAATGTCCCTCGGCAAGCGAATCGAGCATTAGCTGAAATGCTGCCACGCCGGCCTTATGCAGGAAGGCGCCGCCGTGATTGCCCGAGCCGCGGATCGTGCCAACGCCGAGCCGCGCTGCGGCAATCGCATTGATCTCGCCATCGCGATGCCGCGACACCAACATATTGACGCGATGCTTTGTTTTGCGCGCGACCGGCGCGAGCAAATGCTGGCCGTGCCAAAATGCCAGAATGATCGGCATGTCGGCTTCGCCGCGCTCGTAAATATCCGCCGGCTCGAGTGTGAAGCGCGTCGTCGCTCCGACAAAGCGCAGATACTCGGCCGCGGTTATTCCGATTGCCGCCTTAGCCCATTGCTGTCGGCCGATGTGCCGCCATAGCCGCATGCATCCCCTCAAACGGCGTCTTGTTTGATCCGTCCGCCCGGTTTGCGATTATCGCAATGCGAGGCCCTGGTTCCCAAAAAAATTCTGGTCGCCAAGAAGCTTTTGATCCCCAAGAAATTTGATGATCGCCGTGTGCCTGTCCCGGCCGGCTGCGACGAGCGTCCCATGCCGTGGTGCGGGACGATTATAGACCACAGTTCCGCCCGCCGCGGACGTGAGCGCGCCGCCCGCTTCGTGCACCAAAAGATCGGCTGCCGCAAGGTCCCAATCGTGGCTGTTGCCGCCGGCAAACGCCACATCGGCGGCGCCTTGCGCGACGCGGACAAGCCGCAGCGCCAGCGAATGTCCGCGGGGCAGCCTGGTAAACGGCGGCATCGCCGAACTCAGCCGGTCGAGAAACTTCTGCGGACCGGCGACGCGAATATCGTGCAAATCCGCTCCAGCCGTCGCGGCGATCGGGGTACCGTTGAGCGTGCTGCCAGCGCCGGCGCGCGCCGCGAAGAATTCATCCAAAGCGGGGGCATAGAGGCAGGCTGCGATCGGTCGGCCGTCTTCGACCAACGCCGCTGAAATCGCCCAGTCCGGTTGGCCGGCAATATAAGCCCGGGTGCCGTCGATCGGGTCGACCACCCAAACGTAACGCGCGCCGAGCCGACGGGCATCGTCTGCGCTTTCCTCCGATAGCCAGGCGCACGCATCGCCGGAGGCGATCAAGCGTTCGCGCAGCAGATCGTTGACCGCGATATCGGCGTCACAGACTGGCGAGGATGACGGCCCTTTGGTCCAGTTTTTGATCTGCGTGCCGAACATCGACAGCGCCAAAGTACCTGCGTCGCGAACCGCGGCGGCAAGCCGAGTTGCGGCGCGTGCCGAAATGGTCGTCGCCTCCTCCGCCTCAATGGCCGGCAACGGTGAGACCCTCCACGCGCAAGGTCGGCGCATTGGTGGCGTAGCGGAAAGTCAAGTCGTTCGCCGGCTGCAAGCTCGCGAACATTTCGCCGAGATGGCCGGCAATCGTGACCTCGCTCACCGGATAGGTGAGCTCGCCGTTCTCGATCCAGAATCCGGCTGCGCCGCGGCTGTAATCGCCGGCGACGAGATTGACTCCCATGCCGATCAGGTCGGCAACGTAAAAGCCATCCTTAATTTCAGCGATCAGTTCGTCAGGCTTCTGTGTGCCGGGCGCGAGGTAAAGATTGCTCGGGCCGGGGGAGGGCACCGATGATACGCCGCGATGCGCATGTCCTGTTGTCTTAAGGTGAAGCTCGCGCGCGGTTGCGCAATCGAGCAGCCAAGTCTTTAGAATGCCGTCGTCAATTAGTTTGATCTTACGCGTGGCAACGCCTTCGGCGTCAAACGGCCGCGAGCGCTGGCCGCGCTTGCGCAACGGGTCATCAATCACCTCGACACCTTGGCGGAGAATCCGCTTGCCGAGCTTATCGCGCAGGAAGCTCGTCTTGCGTGCGACGG
Organism: Xanthobacteraceae bacterium; assembly: GCA_035943155.1. Lineage (GTDB taxonomy): Bacteria > Pseudomonadota > Alphaproteobacteria > Rhizobiales > Xanthobacteraceae > BOG-931. The sequence goes on from DASZCJ010000218.1 coordinate 2,681, forward strand.
CGCTGCCGTTGGCGGCACTGGCGAGATGCCCGATCAGCGAGCCGGAAATCCGCGGATCGAAAACGATTGGCACGCGCCGGGTGCTAACCTTGCGCGGGTTAAGCCGCTTGACGACGCGCTCGCCGGCGCTGCGCCCGATGTGTTCGGCACTGTCGAGATCGGCGGCATGCAGCGTGGAGGAATAATCGTAATCCTGCTCCATCGCAGTACCGCTGCCGGCGATAGCCGACATCGCAATCGAATGCCGGGAGCCAATGGTGGCGCCGCGGAAACCGTGGCTTGTCACTAACACCATGCCGCCTACACCAGCGGATGCCGAGGCGCCGCCCGATTTGGTGACGCCAGGGACAGCAAGCGCGGCTTGTTCGGCCTGGCGCGCACGCTTTTCGAGTACCGTAACCGAAGGCATGTCGGGATCGAGCAGATCGAGGTAGGGAAATGTCCGCGCCAGCAGCGCAGCATCGGCGAGTCCGGCAAATTCATCATCCGGCGCCGCACGCGCCATCGCGACAGCGCGCTCGGCCAAGGCATCGAGGCCGTCGGCCTTGACGTCGTTGGTCGAAACCGCTGCCTGCTTATGTCCGACGAGAACACGAAGCCCGATATCATCGCTCTCTGAACGCTGCGATTCTTCGATCGCGCCATCGCGCAGCTCTACCGCAAGCGACACCGCGCGCACCGCAACCGCGTCGGCCTGGTCGGCGCCGGCGCGCCGCGCGGCTGCGACCAGCCGTTCGGCAAGATTCATGAGCGCGGATTGATCGAGAAACGATGTCATTGTGGTTGGCAATCGGTTTACGGGCCCGGTCTGGGCAATACAAGTGAGCCTGGACCAGCCGCGAGTGAGGGCAGGAAATAGCGTCGCAAAGTGAAGATGTGCGGCAAATGGGCTGGATTCAACCCGTATGGCCTCGCAAATCGAGAAGTGAACGAGAGTCGCGCCGCGTCACCACTGTTCTTCCGACGCTCGGCAACCAGTCGTCAAGCATGCGGCGAGTTCGGCCGACGCTACCTGACCTTAACCAGGCTTTTTAAGCTGATCGCGACGGCGCCATGGCAAGGTCGCGGCAACCGGGCGGCAACAGCCTGGGAGTTTCGGGGCGTCAAATGGAAGCCGGCAGGCCTACTGCCGGGTCGAGCCGCGCCGGGGGGCATCGTGCAAGCA